>NZ_RZRA01000477.1:0-4234 GCF_003998945.1 Mesorhizobium sp. M7A.F.Ca.CA.003.01.2.1
AGCCTGAGCAGGTCCAGCGTCGCAATGTAATTTTGTTCCGCAGGTCTGGTGTTCATCCGCATTTCCCGCATCTACGGTCGGCAAACCATAGAGCGGATCGCGGCTGAGCGGGTTAAGAGGCCTAGATTATCGCCAGATGTAGTAAATTTACGCGGAACGAGGCGTCAGACCGCCGAACCATAGAGGTCATAGGCGTCGGCACGGTCGATCTTGACGGTGACGATATCGCCTTGGCGCAGCGGACGACGCGACTGGATGTGCACCGAGCCATCGATCTCGGGCGCGTCGTATTTGGTGCGGCCCTTTGCCGATGTGCCATGCGCCTCGTCGATCAGCACCGGGAGGCGCTTGCCGACTTTTCTGGCCAGCTGTGTCGCCGAAATCTTCTGCTGACGCTGCATGAAGCGGTGCCAGCGCGCCTCCTTGATTTCCTGCGGGACCTGTTCGAGACCGAGATCGTTGGAGCGGGCGCCGCGGACCGGCTCGTATTTGAAGCAGCCGGCGCGGTCGATCTTGGCTTCATCGAGCCAGTCGAGCAGCATCTCGAAATCGTCATCCGTCTCGCCGGGGAAGCCGACGATGAAGGTCGAGCGGATGGCCAGATCCGGACAGACCTCGCGCCAGCCGCGAATGCGCTCGAGCGTCTTTTCGCCATGCGCGGGCCGGCGCATGTTTTTCAGCACCTGCGGCGAGGCATGCTGGAACGGGATATCCAGGTAAGGGAGGATCTTGCCCTCCGCCATCAGCGGGATGACGTCGGCGACATGCGGGTAGGGGTAGACATAGTGCATGCGCACCCAGATGCCGAGCTTGCCCAGTTCCTCCGAAAGATCGAGGAATTTTGCGCGCACTTCACGGTCGCCGAACATCGACGTCTGGTATTTGATGTCGATGCCGTAGGCGCTGGTGTCCTGCGAGATGACCAGAAGTTCCTTGACGCCAGCCTTGGCCAGTTTCTCAGCCTCACGCAGCACATCGGCCGCCGGCCGCGAGACGAGGTCGCCACGCAGTGCGGGAATGATGCAGAAGGTGCAGCGGTTGTTGCAGCCTTCGGAAATCTTGAGATAGGCGTAGTGACGCGGCGTCAGCTTGACACCCTGCGGCGGCAGGAGATCGATATAGGGATCGTGCGACGGCGGTGCGGCCTCATGCACCGCGGCCATCACGCTCTCATAGGCCTGCGGCCCGGTGATCGCCAGCACATTGGGGTGCTTTTCGCGAATGACGTCCGGCTCGGCGCCCAGGCAACCGGTGACGATCACTCGGCCGTTTTCCGAAAGCGCGGAACCGATGGCGTTGAGCGACTCGTCGCGGGCGGAATCGAGAAAACCGCAGGTGTTGACGACGACGAGGTCGGCGCCGTCATGCTTGCGCGCGATTTCGTAACCTTCGGCGCGCAGGCGCGTGATGATGCGCTCCGAATCCACGAGGGCCTTCGGGCATCCAAGACTGACAAAACTCACGCGGGGAGCGGACATAGAGGGTTTCCGGGCTTTTCAGGATTGCCGGCGCAGTACCACACTTATTGCGGCATTGGTATGGGCAGGCCCGCGATGCGGCAAAACGCACGGCGGTCTTGCTTCGACGGAGTGAAGACGCGGATGTCCGCCAGCTTCAGCCGACCACGTTGTTCACATGTGGCCAGACCTCCACCGCGCCGCGATAGACCATGTCCAGCGCGACATAGAGTATGATCAGCAGGCCGACATAGGCGATCCAGCGGTGGCGATGCAGCAGCTTGGCAATGAAGGTCGCAGCCAGCCCCATGAGCGCGATCGACAGCACAAGGCCGATGACCAGCACCGGAAAATGATCACGCGCCGCTCCAGCCACCGCCAGCACGTTGTCGAGCGACATCGACACATCGGCGACGACAATCTGCAAGGCAGCCTGGCCAAGGGTCTTGCGCTTCGACTTGCCGGCGACTGCTTGGTCACTGTTGAGGTCCGAATTCGACAGCGCCTCGGTCGCTTCCAGCTCATCGGCATGTGACGTGCGCAGCTCGCGGTACATTTTCCAGCAGACCCACAGCAGCAGGATGCCGCCGGCCAGCAGCAGGCCGACGATCGCCAGCAGCTTGACGGTAATTGCGGCAAAACCGATGCGCAGCACCGTTGCCGCAATCACGCCGATGAGGATCGCCTTCTTGCGTTGGTCAGCCGGCAGGCCGGCAGCGGCAAGGCCGATGACGATCGCATTGTCGCCGGCCAGCACGAGGTCGATGGCGATGACCTGGAGCAGGGCGGTCAGGCTGGCAGCGCTGAAAAAAATGTCCATCGACCGGAAGCCCTTGCTGATTTTGCCGAGTGTTCGTCGATTACCCAGAGGCCCTAACTTGGTGGTCCCTTGGCGTCAAGGGATCACGCGTGGCGCCATCACCGAAGCATCGCTACGTCAAGCCAGATCCAATGCTCGCGGCACTCGCCGACAGCCAGGCAAAACCATGGCCGATCGCCAATCAATCGTAGAGATTATACTTTGCCCAGTCGGCTTCCGGAATCTCGTCGCCGATCCGGTAGCGGAGTTGCAAGACTTCCATATGGTCCGGCCCGGTCTGGCACTTGAATTTCAGCCTGTACCACTGCCCCTTGCTGCGAAACGCAGCACCCGGGCTCTTGATTGCATCGGCGCCCATCTCGGGCGTGGCAAAGGCGTAGGCGACGACGCGATCGGCTTTGAACTTGCGATCGTCATGGGTGATGCGGTCGAGCACTTCGGCGTCGCAACGCTGTTCAAGGCGAGTTTGGGGATCGAGTTTCATCAGTCCGGCGCGCAATGCATTGTCCATTGCGCTGGCTGGAAAACTCAGTGTCACTGACGCCAAGGCGGTCATGCAGAGCTTCTTCATGGGCGGGACAAGCAACATATTTTGTCGGAGAAATCAACCGAGCGGACCGCCTCGGACGCTGCGGGAATCTTCAATCATATGGCTGCTGCGTTCAAAATTGCGTGTCGGGATTCGTCGTGCGATGCCTGCGGCCAACGGATCAAAGAGGCACGGCCGGCATCGGTAAGATCGTAGAGGCCGCGGTCGACGCGCGCGAACCAGCCATAGACATTGTGCTGCAGGATCTTGGGCGCGATCGGCGTCACCGCCTTCAGATCTCGCGGCCGCCTGGGGCCATCCACCATGGCGGCAGCGCAGGCGAGGGCGCTTTGGCGATAGGCGGTCATGATCGGATTGCGCGATCCTCCTCCGGCAACGGGATCGCCGCGACGGCGCTGGTGCTCATCGACCAGGCGGGAGCGCCGGCGGGCATTTTTGCGCGGCGCCAGCGCGATCGGGCTGAGAAGCACCTCGACCCGGTCCGTCGCGGTCACGCCAAGCAAGCCGAAGCCAAGCCGGCGGCAGAGATTGCGGAACCTGGCATCGCTTTCGCGTCCCTTGCCGCGAGCCGACATGCGCGCGGCCAGCCACACCTCGTCACAGGCCGCCGCACGATCGACACCTTGCAGCACCAGTTCGAGATTGAACTGCAGCTTCAACTCGCAGATGACGACAACCGGCGGCTCCCCCTCGCGCAACGCAACAACATCGCAGCCGTCGATCTCGCCTTTGACGACAAAGTCGAGGCTTTCGAGGAACCGCTTCACCGGCGCATAGAGTGAGGTCTCGTTCATGGCGCAAGGTTTAGCCGATTCGAGGCGAAAAGCCTTCCGGTGGTTCGGCGTCCTGCGGCTCGAAAGGGGACCGGTGTGGATACCGCAACGCCGGGCCAGCCGTCAGGCTTCGGCGTTCGGCACCGCCCGGTTCGGCAGCTTCCTGCGGCGCAGGAGCGGATAGCCGATCTGGCCGAAATAGGTGGAAGGGATCGGATCGTCGACGCCGTACTTGTCCGGCACCTTGTCACCGGTGGGATTGTAGGTGCCGAACAGCACGTCGAGGAAAGGCAACTGCCCGGCGAAGTTCTTGTCATAGGCTTCGCGCTGGTTGGCATGGTGCCAGCGATGGAACTGCGGGCTGGCGATCAGCCACTTCAAGGGGCCGAACGGAATCCGCACGTTTGAATGCACAAGCAGCGTATGTCCAAGGTAGAGAGTCGAAAAGACGGCGATCGACGCTTCCGAGAAGCCGAGGAAAAAGATCGGCGTCAGCGATATTGCCTTTGTGACGATGGCGTCGACGGGATGATTGTGGAAGGCCCCGAGCCAGTCGAGTTCCTCAATGCCGTGGTGAACGGCATGGAACTTCCAAAGCGCCGGGATTTTGTGAAAGGCCCGATGTGTCCAGTAG
>NZ_RZRA01000478.1:0-4230 GCF_003998945.1 Mesorhizobium sp. M7A.F.Ca.CA.003.01.2.1
GTGTCGTCCATGCTGTCTTAGTCGGATGGCCAAGCTCGTCCGTCATCGTCACCGCATTCAGCCGTGGGTTGACGCCGGTTCCCGTGGCCAGTTCGTTCAAGTAAGTGCGCTGGCTTGAATCCGGATTGACCGTCTTCACCAGCCGGTCGGCCCAGTCGTAGCTGTTGGTGGTCCACTGTGCCGTCTCACCGACGAACCTCGGGAAGGCGGTACGCAGCACATTGCCGCGAAGATCGTAGTCGGTCTCGGCAATGCGTCTTGCACTGGCCGCCGTCTCTCCGGGGGTTTCCACGCGATAGACCCGGCCAAGCCCGTCATAGAAGGAGCGGGTAAAATCCTCGCCGGCGCCCCCACTCGCGCCATTGGGCAGCGGGGTGTACTTGACCAGCGCCTGTGTCGCCGGATTGCCCTCGTTCTCGAAGCGCGTCTTGGTATAGGCGCCGGTGACGCTCTGAGAGACCTGATAGGGCCGGCAGAAGGCGTCATAAGTAAAGGTTTTGACGAGACCATTCGGGTCTGTCTTCGTTGCCGGCAGGCCGCACACGGCATTGTAGGTGGCGGTCGAAACAAAGCGCGCGTCGGCGACCTGTCCGCGGGAGGACGCGCTCCTTTCAAGACGATCGGAATAGCGCGTGAGAAGTGATCAGGCCAGCAAATGCGCCAGCAGCGCCCTTAGTTGGGCCGGCTTCAGCGGCTTGCGCATCAGTTCGATGCCGCCGGAGCGGGCGGCCTTGGCGACGGCTTCCGAACTGTCGGCGGTGACGATCAGCGCCGGCACGGCGCGGCCGAGATAGTCGCGGACTTCGGCGATGGTCGTGGTGCCGAGATCGCCGCCGTCGAGATGCTGGTCGGCAATGACGATGTCGGGCACCCAGTCGGTGTCGCCAAGCATGTCGAGCGCATCGTCGGTCGAGGTCGCGGCCCGCACCAGGCATTGCCAGCGTTCGAGCAGGAAGGTCATGGCTTGCAGCACTTCGATATCGTTCTCGACCAGCAGCACCTTGGTGCCGAACAGGCCATAGCCGCGCGGCCGTTCCATGTCGGCAACGCTGGCGATGGCATCGGCTGGCGCACCGATGCCGACGGGTACATCGATGTGGAAGATCGTGCCGCGTCCGACCTTCGACGAGAATGTCACGGGATGACCGAGCGCGCTGGCCATGCGGCGCACGATGGCGAGCCCGAGCCCGAGACCGCCACCGTCCAGTTCGGCATTGGCCGGCGAGGTGCCGCGGTGGAACTCCTCGAACACCGCCTCGCGCTGGTCGTCGGGAATGCCGCAGCCCGTGTCGGCGACGTCGATGCGGATGGTGTCGCCGCGATGCCTGGTGCCGACAAGCACGCCGCCCGAGCGTGTATAGCCCAGCGCGTTGGAGAGAATGTTCTGCAGGATACGGCGCAGCAGCGTGCGGTCGGAGCGGACCACGGCATGGACCGGCCGGAATTTCAGCGACAGGCCTTTCATCTCCGCCACCGGCAGGAAATCCGAGCGGAGCGACGAGAACAGCGCCTCCAGGCTGACGTCGCTTATGTCGGGCTGCACCACGCCGGCATCGAGCTTGGAGATGTCGAGCAGGGTTCGCAGCAGGTCCTCCATCGTCTCCAGCGAGCGCTCGACCTGCCGCACCAGTTTCTTGCCCTCGTCGCTGGTCTGAACTTCGGCGAGCGCCGAAACCGAAAGGTGGGCGGCATTCAGCGGCTGCAGCACGTCGTGACTGGCAGCGGCGAGGAAACGGGTTTTTGACAGGTTCGCCAGTTCGGCGTTTTCCTTGGCGGCACTGAGGTCAATGTTCGACTGCTCCAGCCGCCGCAAGGTCGAGTGAAGTTCCTCGGTACGTGTACGCACCCGGTTTTCCAGCGAGATCGTGGTCTGGAACAGCGAAAAGGCGTTGCCTTGCTGGTCCATCGAGCGCTCGACGCGGCTGACCAGTGCCGCGTTGATCTTCTTCAGCTTTTCAAGATCGTTTATGTCCCTCAGCGGCATCTTGTTGCGCCGTCCTATTCCGCCGCCTGGCGCTCGCCGAAGGCGATGCCGGTGAAAGTCTGGTTCAGATGCATCGACCGGTACTGTTCGCCATAGGTGCCGAAACCGATGACATTGTTGACCCGGTAGAGTTCCGAGATTTCGCGAAACACCTGCCGATTGCGTGCGTCCAGCCGGCGCAGCACGCAGTCGAAGCCGAGGATCATGTCGATACCGCCAAGCCTCTCCTCGACGTCGCGCAGGGCGGCGCGCGTCGATTCGACCATGTCCTTGGGCTGAGCGATCGACAGCACGACGCCATCGTCTATGGCGCAGAAGAACGACAGCGAGCCGTCGGCATGCATCTTCTGGATCGACCGGCAATAATATTGTCCGCCCACCTTCACCACCACGGGATGCGAGGCGAAGCTCAGTGGCGTCAGCATCTGCGCGACGATACCGACGGACGCGGCATATTCCTGCGCCGCATTGGTGGCGTTGAACTCGCGCACGATGCGGTGATCTGGATCGGAAGCCGTCACCACCAGTTTCTCATCGGTGGGAACGAAATTGTCGGTCTTGAAGACATGGAAGGGAATTTCGGTCGATATCAGCACGATGATGGCGCTGTCGGAGGTGACCTTGCCGTTCGAGATCAGGCGCGTCGTCTCGAATTTCAGATCGTCGCCGGCGGAGCCGCCAAGCAGCGGAATGTCATCGAGACCCCAGTGGATGGCTGAACTCACCGCTTCTTCGGCATAGGAGAGCCCGTCGATGAAGCAGAGCGCGAAAGTGCCTTTGGTCCGATCGCAACCGAGGCGCGCGCGCAGCGATCGCCGCAGGGTCTCGACCTCGCCGGTGATCCTGTCCATACCCGACGAGGACAGATTTTCGACCATCACGCTGACGGCGGTAAACGCGGGGGACGGAAGCAGCATGGCCAGCACATGACCATCCTCGAGACCTTGCGGCGTGATCTCGCCGGCAGTCGAGCAGCCGGCGTGGTGGAGCGCCGGCGCGTGGGTCATGAGCGCCTGGGAAAGGGCGCTGGCTTCGACCAGGCTCTGGGAAAAGAACAGCAGGGCAAAGCCCGCGTCGATGGCGGCTGCTTCCAGTGCGATCGCCTTGGCGAACGCCTCCATGTCGGGCTCGTCCGTGGTGAGCGCCGACAGGCCGCATGCATAGCGCGTCTGTGAATTGGCCAGCGATGTTCTCCGCATTTCCTCCGACGCTTTTTTGTGCGCGGCTGTTTTAAATGCTTCTGGCGCGCGGGCGTCGACCGACATTGTTGCCTTCAATCGGCGGTTTGGCAATGGGGCCACCGGCACCGCATGTTTGGGGGCGGCCATGACCGAAAGTACAATGTGCCG
This sequence comes from Mesorhizobium sp. M7A.F.Ca.CA.003.01.2.1, assembly GCF_003998945.1. Classification (NCBI taxonomy): domain Bacteria; kingdom Pseudomonadati; phylum Pseudomonadota; class Alphaproteobacteria; order Hyphomicrobiales; family Phyllobacteriaceae; genus Mesorhizobium; species Mesorhizobium sp. M7A.F.Ca.CA.003.01.2.1. The sequence continues at coordinate 3,334 of NZ_RZRA01000478.1, forward strand.
CGTTTGCGACGTGCTGTTTTTTGTCCGATGTGCGGTGTACCAATAACGCATGGCCGATGCGCCAACGCCGCGTTGGCAACGTGATGACCAAGGTTGATACCCAGGGAGGGACCATGTCGGACGTTTCGTTGATGGTGAACGGAAAGCGGGTCAGCGGTGCTGCCGAGGACCGAACACTTCTGGTTCACTTCCTGCGGGAAAATCTCGGCCTTACCGGCACGCATGTCGGTTGCGACACCTCGCAATGCGGTGCCTGCGTCGTCCACGTCGACGGCAAGGCGGTCAAATCCTGTACGATGCTCGCGGTGCAGGCCTCCGGCTCGACCGTGTTGACGATCGAGGGCCTGGCAAATGGCGCCGACCTGCATCCGGTGCAGGCCGCCTTCAAGGAACATCACGGGCTGCAGTGCGGCTTCTGCACGCCGGGCATGATCATGACGGCGACCGACATGATCGGCCGCCACCCCGAAGGGCTCGACGAGGCGACGGTGCGTGCCGAGCTCGACGGCAACATCTGCCGCTGCACCGGCTACCACAACATCGTCAAGGCGATCCTCGCCGCATCGACGACGATGAAGGGGTCGAAGGGTAAGGCGAAACAAGCGGCTTGAACGAGGCAGTAGGGCAATAAGGCAGTAGGGCAGTAGGGAATCGGAGCCAATTTTTCCCTACTGCCGTACTGCCCTACTCACCTACTCCCCTACAATCTCGGGAGGAATTTCTGATGGGCATTGAAGGTGTTGGCGCTCGGGTCGCGCGCAAGGAAGACAAACGATTCATCACGGGCGCCGGCCGCTATGTCGACGACATGGTGGTTCCCGGCATGAAGCACGCCGCCTTCGTGCGCAGTCCGCACGCGCATGCGCAGATCAAGAAGATCGATGTGAAGAAGGCCCA
>NZ_RZRA01000479.1:0-4229 GCF_003998945.1 Mesorhizobium sp. M7A.F.Ca.CA.003.01.2.1
GCTCCCCTCATTCCCATCGGACGCATTCATCGCCATATCGCGCGGGTCCAGATAGCCTTCGAATGCGGATTCTGCAAAAGGACCTGCCAGACACGCAACTATCTCCCGGATCGCATCATCGCGTTCCAAACATCGATCCATATCGTCCTCGAAAATCGGCTTTCGCTTCGAGGTGAATCCTTGCGCTGAATAAAAACCCGCGCCTTCGACAACACCACCGCACTCTCCGTCACCGACGTCGGGGTAAATACTAACACTTGAGAAAGCAGGGAGTTCACGGTCGTCGTCGAACGTCTGACGGTGCAAAACGATGGCGGCCACCGCGTGCCCGGCTTCGTGATGCGCCACAAGCGGCAGATATTGGGAGGCTACATTCATGCGGTGCGGCTCTCAGGTCTAGTTTGCTTTTGCGCATAGGACCGCAATTGTCGTGCCAACTGGGAAAATCGTTTCGGGCAATGCGATCGCTCCGATAGCGTTGCGTCTCCTGTCTGACATTGTTGGGAAGTCGACACGCGCCCGTCGCAATGCGGTCGACCTTCCGCGCGAGTTGGGTGACCCGTGAAGGCGGCCGACCAGGACGATGTTGCGCTGATCGGCGACGAAGGCGCGGCCGGGCGAGATCGCGCATCAGGGGGTGACCGGCGTGTCGGCGAAGTCGAAGTCGTCGATGTCCTTGGCCAGCGGCAACTTGGCGACAGCGAACTGGTATTTGATGGAGCGGGCCTGCTTCTCCGATATCTCGGCCTGCAAGAGATCACCGACAATCCTGGGCGGCTCGTGCCGTCGCTTGATGGCGACGCGCCCATGATCTCGTCATAGGCTCTGCGCATTCCGTAGAGCTTCAGCGCTCCCATCAGTTCCAGTACCTCGGTGCGTTCCATGGCTGTTTGTCCTCCTGAGACTGTCATAGCGGGTGCAGTCGGCGACCGCTCGTGAGCTAGCTTCAGCGCTTGGGGAATGGAAAGGATCGTGCCCGGCGCCGGATCGCGGCTGCGGGCCAGGATGTTGAGGATCACCGGCGCCGACGATGCACCGTGCTCGATGGCTTCCTGACAGGCGGCCTCGACCGCGCTCAATCCGTCGGTCAGCACCCAGGTGAGGATCAACACCATCTGCCGGTCGACGTCATCAACCGCCTTGAGCTGCGCCGCACCTTCTCCATTGCCGACCGCACGACCCAGCCAAGGAACGGCGCGCGCCGTGTGCCAGGGATCGTAGGCGACCTCGTTGCGGCCAAAGGAGCGAACGTGTTCTCCCACGACCACGCCATCCTCTGGCGGATGCGATCCGATCGACATAAGCATGGATCTCGATGGGCCGACCGACGGCACTCGACAGCACCGAGTATTTGTTGTTGTCGAAGCGCACCGTGCAGGTCTTCGACACCGACGGGGGAATGCAATGGAAGCCGTCGAAGCGACCGGCAGCCGCTCCCGCTGCGGCTTGGCCGCATTCGCCGACAGCAGCCGGTCCCGCGTCTCACGCCGAGCTCCCATGCGGGGATAGGGCTGGTGCTTGCGCTCGTAGCGGAACTGCGTCTCCTCAGAACGCAGGACCTTGCGCACCACCTTGCGCGAGATCTTCAGCTCACGGCAGATCGCTTTGATCGACTTCCCCTGGACCAGCGACAGCCGACGTATCTTTGCAATCGTCTCTAAAACCAACATCCAAAACACAAATGCCTCCGATCAAGCCGGAGGCATCTTGATGACCCCATCGTTAAGGGGTCCCGTTTGGACGAAAATCACCCTTTAAACAGGGTCCCCATTCCACGAAAAATCAATGCACTACCTTCCAAAGCTGCGAGAGATCGCCACCGACCGCTTTGAAGGGGCTTTCGGCGGTCTCGTCAGCGAGGTTGTGGCATGAAGAAACATCAATCCACAGCATTGGGCCGAAGCATGCCACGGGCTCATGCCGCGGGAGAGCGGGAAGATATTCTTGAAAGAAGAAGCGGTCTCCGACATCAATACCGACAGGATGGGCAGCTTTCTCACATCACTTGAGGTCGAGCGTGGCAGTTGCGACCCGCAATGCAAGGCTGGCGGCGATGCATGCCTTTGCGCGGTTCCTGATTTCGGAGCACCCCGAATATTAGGATACGCTGCAACTGGTGGTGACACTTCCCTTCAAGAGGGCGCGTGGGTGGCACCTGTCGAATATCTCGATGAGCCCGGAAATCAAGAGCGTCCTGGCGCGTATCGTCCGCCGCACGCCTTCTGGACAGCGGGATTACGCTCTGTTTTCGCTGATGTTCAATACGGATGCACGAGTTCAGGGATCCTGAATCTTCGATTGTGACCTTCGTCTGGTATCGCCCTGTCCCGCCGAGCAAAGCAACGACCGCCCCACACTGCTCACCCGGTTCGGTGTTCCATACTTGCTGCGCACACATGGCTGCGGGCGAAGGAACCACCATGGCGGAAAAAAGCATCCATCATCGCCCTTTGCGGGACACGACGGCCATCCACCTCGTCAAGGCGGGTGTTGACATCGCCACCATCAGTCGATGGCCAGGCCACTCGGGCTGAACTAACGATGCGCTACGCCCAGGCCGGTATCGATATGAAGCGGCAAGCGCTCGAACAAGGCTTCCCCGACGTGATGTCATCGGCAAAAGATCAGACGATCATCGCTTTGATGGCTGGATGTTTGGCTGGCTGCACCGCTTGTAGACGCTCAGTTATGTGGAGTTGTATCGCGGGAAGTCGCGCGTCTTGGGCTTTTGCGGTGTCAGCTCCACATCTCTCCGCAGTGCACGTTGTCACTGTTGAAGAGCCGTTTGTTCAATCTTCGTCCTGGCACGGCAAGGGTTGTCGATATTGTGGGCGTCTTGCGCTTGCCGAGCTTGTCCGAAATCCAGCGCCGGATCAGGCGTGAACACTGTTGCGTAGTTCGTCAGCCAGAGCGCGGAGAACGTCGGCGCTTCCTTCCAGCGCCGTAAAAGCGTAGGGATTGAGGAACTGTCGGCCCCAGAACAGATTGCGATCTGTGCCGGATAGCGTAGCTTCCTCGCTGACACGCGGCCAATTCTCCGCAATGCATCGGAGCTGGCCTTCAACAATCGCAAGAGCTTCCGGCGCGCTGAGCAGGAAGTGATGCGCCGCTTCAAGGCAGGACGCTATCCGGCTCATGCGGTTATTGCCGCTGATGAGCATGGCCTGGCTGGCCTCCTGGCCACTGCGGGCCTGCGGACAAATATCGTACGCAGGCGTGAGGGTGAGCTTAGCGCCGTCCCAGAATGCCGCATGGTTGCGGGCATGATCGTCGGTGTTGCCGCAAAGTATGTTGAAGACAATGCGGCTGAACAACTCGCGCAGAGTTTCCGACGGCGCGGTGAATCGGTGGCGAATGATCTCCGCCAAATCCTGGTAGCTGGCGTAACGCGCCATCATCTCATCGAGCGCGAGCATCGTCAGCGCTGAGACCATGGATTTGCGTTGCCAGCCGCCCGTGACCTTGATCCGGTCGAATCGCTCGACGAGCAACACGTCGTTGCCTGCGGCGCGAACGAGCGAGACGGATGCCGCTCTGATGCCGCACAAGGCGGCAAGCCGCATGGCTATGAATTCTCCTTTGACGACGCTGTAAAGGTCGGCAGACGAGGAAAATTTCGCGACATGCTTGACGGCGTCACCCTCGATCAGCGCCTTTGGCCTTGCGCCGCCGATCGAGCTGCCGTGATGCAGCGCCTGATCTAATTCGGGGGTGAGCGGAATACCTTTCTCTACCCGCTCCGCCGATTGGACAAGCTCTTCGAGAGTGGCATTGGCCAGTGCGCGCGGCTCGTAATGCATTGGCGAAAACTGAAAATCGAGCGCGCCGATGCGGTCCGAGCCTGATTCCAGCAAGAACGTCAGTTCTGAAATATCGAGCCGCGCGATTTCATCGCCCTTCACACCGAATTTGCGGTTTAGGATAACCCGTCGTCCCCAGGCATCAGGGGCAGCATCGCGGATGCATCCCGGCATGGTTAGGCCAGGAAGCAAAGGCAATTCGCCTGCCTTCAGGGGCAGTTCCGGGAGATAAAGCGGGATCGCGCTTCCCAGTTCACGAAAGCTCCTGCCATAGTTGAAGCTGACGAGTCCGTCATGGGCATATAGCCGCCCGGCGACAACCGGCGCGGTCTCGCCCGGCAGCCAGACCCAGACATAGGCTTCGTCGTACTTGGGGACCTTAGAACTCATCGACGATCTGCTTGCCGGCCTTGTAGACGTGCTTCGGCA
>NZ_RZRA01000047.1:0-11819 GCF_003998945.1 Mesorhizobium sp. M7A.F.Ca.CA.003.01.2.1
GATCCAGGCAGCTGCGACGTCCTCCGGTGTCTTGCCGCCGAGATCGATCTCGCCGCTCATCTTGTTGAGCTCATCGGTGTCGATCGTGTAGGCCTTGGCCACCTTGTAGGCGACCGGCCATTTGTCCTTCATGCCGGACCAGGAGTATTTCCAGATCTCGCCATGCGGCTTGCCGCAGTCATATTTGGCGTCGGGGTTCACGCCCCATTTCGGGTCGTTGTAGCACTCGGGCGTGTATTCCGGGAATTCAACCCACTCGCCCTTGTATTTGGCAGGCGCCCAATGCGGCGAATAGATCCACAGCATGATCGGCGCCTTGCGCTGATAGGCGGAATCGAGCTCGGCGAACATCGCCGCGTCGGTGCCGGCATGGATGACGGTGAAGGGCAGTTTCAGCGCCTCGACGCGCTCGTCGTCAAAGCCTTCCCATGTCACCGGGCCGCCGAGATAGCGTCCCTTCGGTGCGGTCTCCGCCGTCGAGAAGGCTTCGGCGCATTTCGGGTCCTTCAGCGCTTCCCAATTGGGCAGGCCCGGGCATTACTCCTTCATGTATTCCGGAAACCACCATTCTTCCTTGGCCTTGGGTCCGAGCTTACCCAGCCGTTCGGTCTGGCCGGTCGCATCGGAGGCCTTCATGGCTTCGCCGGCGGTCGTGTCCCAGAACTCCAGGCCGACATCAAGATCGCCATTGGTGAGGCCCGTGGTCAGGCTGGAGAGGTAGTCGGCCGTGGGATACTCGACGGTATAGCCGAGCTTTTCCAGGATACCGCCAAGGATCTTGGCGTTCAGATTGACGCTGGTCCAGTCGAACAGCGCGATCTTGATCGGATCGTTGGATTCTGGTGCGGCGGCTTGGGCGGAAGGTGTCAGTGCACTCGCCGCGGCGAGTGCGAAGGTTCCCATTGTTAAGTTCGAAATCACACTGCGAAGTGACATGCTTGTTCTCCTTCAAGCTGTGAAAATTATCGTTCGTTCCCTTCTTGCGGCTTTTCTTGATTGTGTTGGAAAGGCTGGTCTTTGCGCAAGGCCGTCGGCGCCAGATTATTGCCCCGGCTTTGGCCGACGCAGGCAAGATGGTGCTCAATTCTAGTGATGATGGAACAGGACTGCAGTGTCGGCGTCATGGTTGCCGACGGATCGCTGCGGGGGCGGTCATCTGCGGATCGATTGCCAGTCTTGCGGCGCCTTGCAAGGTGCGAGCCATCAAGGTCTCATGTTCTCGGCTGTCGACCCGGCAAGCGCCATCTCGCCAAGCCAGTTTCATGGGATGAAATTATATATATCAAGGTTCATGTCGCGCAACGACTAACACCGCGCGAGGCGTATAAATTCAGACTGCAGGCGAAGTTGAACCTCTACCAGCAGACGTAGCCGCCATCGACAATCAGGTCGAGGCCGGTGACGAAGCTCGCTGCGCGGCTGGCCAGGAACACCGTCGGTCCGACCATTTCCTCCGGCGCCGCCATCCGCCCCATCGGCGTGTCGCGCTTGAAGATCTTCACCTCTTCGGCCACCTCAGGCCGCTTGTTCATCGGCGTCAGTGTGTAGCCCGGGCTGACGACATTGACGCGCAGGCCGCGATCGGCCCACTCCATAGCGAGACTCCTGGACATGTGGATGACGGCGGCCTTCGAAGAATTGTAGTGCGCCTGCGTCAGGCCCCGGTTGACGATGGTGCCCGACATCGAGGCGATGTTGATGATCGAGCCCTTGCCTCGCACCAGCATCTTGCGCGCTTCGGCCTGACAGGACAGGAACACGCCGGCGACATTGACCTCGTGCACCTTCTGCCACGTCTCCAGCGGCATCGTCTCGGCGGGTTCGGAGCCGGCAATGCCGGCATTGTTGACCGCAACGGTCAGCGCACCGAGTTCGCTCTCGACTCGATCGATCGCCGCCGCCAGATCGCTCTGCGATGTCACTGTACCGTTCAGCACCAGCGCCTTGCGGCCGAGTGCCGTGATCCGGTGCGCCGTTTCATCCAGCCCGCCTTTCGACGCATGACCAAAACAGGCGATGTCGGCGCCTGCCTCGGCCAGCCCGATCGCGATGGCCTGGCCGATGCCGCTGCCGGCGCCGGTGACCAGCGCGACATCGCCATCCAGCTTGAAAAGATCCATCGAGTGTCCTCCCTGTCCCAGGGAGGGTATGCGCTGACCCGTGCTTCGATCAAGCGCCCGCGCGCAAGCGGCGTCGATGCCTAGAAATAACCGCTCGACGCGGCCGTGGCTTCCTTCGGGATTTCGACGCCATCGACCAGGATCTTGTCGACCAGCTCGTGGTGGAAACAGACCAGCCCCTTGATGCGCTCCGCCTCGTGCACCGGCTCAGGATAATACCAGACGAGGTTCTCGTGACGCTTGGCCTTGGTCGTCACGTGATAATAGTTGGAGATGCCCTTGTAAGGACAGCGCGAGATGTAGCGGCTGGGCGCGAACATATCGAGCCGCGTGTCGGCGATTGGCAGATAGTGGCGCACTGGATGGCCGGTCTCGAACAGGAACACGCCGCGGCGTGAATCGGCGACCTGCTCACCATCGAGGATGACCTGCACGCGCCGCGACGACGGCAGGCAGTCGACGCGGCGGAAGGGATCGCGGGCGTGGACAAAGATCTCCTCGTCCTCCTCGAACCAGTGCCCCATCTTGCTCCAGGTGAACGACATGTAGTCCGATATCGGCGGACAGCCCTTGACCGGATCGAGATAGCGCCAGGCCGCGTCCTCGACCAGCGTGATGCCGGTGTTGAGCGAATAGTGGGTGGCTGTGCCCTTGAATGGGTCCTCTGTCGTGGTCTTGCTCGGCAGCAGGAACTCCTCGCGAACGTCGCCGATCGGAAAATAGTAGACCGGCAGATGATCGGATTCGTAGAACACCAAGGCGTTGGTCGTATCGGCCACGGTCATTGACCCCACCTGCACACGCAGGCGCTTCTGCGTCGGCATGGTGAAGGCTATGTAGCCCGGCTCGAAGTCGTACTGCACGATGCTGTCGAGCAGCGGAAAATGCGGCCCGCGGCCGCGCAGATGAGGCTTGCGAATGGTAGTCTCCCGTTTAGTTTCTTTTGTCATCGGGCGTTGAGGCACGATCAGCTCAGGGACACGCGATCGAGCAGCAGGCCGGCGGCGATCGGCGGCAAGCCGCTGACATTCTTGCGCACCGGCACCAGCAGATCGGGAAAATAGCTGAAGATGACAGGCGTCTCGTCGAGCAGCAGTTTCTGGATGTCGGAGGCGGCAGCGCGTTGCGCGCCGACATCAAGCGCCTTGAGATAGCTGGTGACCATGCCGTCATAGGCCGGGCTCTTGAAATGCGCCGCATTCCACGGACCGTCGCTGACCAGCGGGCTCTTCAGGAAGACGTTCGGCACGCTGCGATGGGCGTAGTCGGTGATGCCAAGTGGGCTGTCCAGCCAGTCCGACTGGCCGAACACCGCCTTGCCGTAATATTTGTCCTGGTCTTCGATGTTGAGCGAGATGCGGGCACCGATTCCCTTGGCGAAATTCTGGAACAATTGCGCGTAGCGGGGAATGTCGGAATAGCGCAGCGTCGTTAGCGTGATGTCGAAACCACTGGCAAGGCCCGCCGCCTCCAGCAACTGCTTGGCCTTGGCGATATCCTGGACGCGCTGCGGCACCGTCTTGTCGGTTGCGGGGAAAGCGGGTGCGAAGGGGCTGTCATTGCCGGTCGCCGCCATGCCGCGGCACAGCCCGTCGACCAGCTTGGAGCGGTCGATGCACAGCGCCAGCGCCTGGCGCACGCGCTTGTCGGTGAAGGGGCCGGTGTCGCAGCGCATGTGAAGCTGCCGGTGCGCGGTCGAAGCGACACGCAGCACCGTGATATCAGGACTGTTCAGCACCACCTGGCTTACATCGAGCGGAACGGCGTCGAGGATGTCGACCTCGCCGGCCTGCAGCGCCAGGATGCGCGGTTGCACGTCGCCGTAGAATTTGAATTCGAGCCGGTCAGGCAGCGCCTTCTCGCCCCAATAGTCGGTATTGCGGATGAAGGTCGCGCCGACCTTTGGCGTGTAGGTCTCCAGCCGGAATGGCCCGGTTCCTTCGAACGTCTTTTCGTAGTCGCCCTTGTAGCTCGCCGGCAGGATGACGGCGTTGTAATTGTCGATCGACACCGAATAGGGAAAGCTGCCATTCGGCGCATCGAGATGGAAGGCGACGGTGTGGTCGTCGACCTTCCGGGTGCCGCCTTTCGACAGCAGCCCCTTGAACACGGAAAGTGCATTAGAAGCGCCTTTGGGGTCGGCCAGCCGGTCGAAGGTCGCGACGACGTCGTCGGCCTTGAAATCCTCGCCATTGTGGAATTTCACGCCCTTGCGCAGCTTGAACGTCCAGACGCTGCCGTCCTCGTTCGGCGCCCAGCTCTCCGCCAGCACCGGCTTCAAGGTGAGGTCCGGCTGCGTGATGCAGAGAAATTCGGCGGTCTGGAAAACCAGCTGGTAGCTGCCGCTGTCATAATAGGTGACGGGATCGATGGCGCCGCCCGGCGTCGCCACGCCGGCGCGCACCGTGCCGCCCGGCTTGCCCTCCGCGCGTGCTTGCTGCGTGCCGAGGCCGGCGGCCGCGACAAGGCTGCCCAGGAACGGCAGTGAGAGACCAAGCACGCTGCCATGGCGCAGGAAGTCGCGGCGGTCCATCCTGCCGGCCAGCAATTCGTCGACAGCGGAATTTTCGATTGCAGTGAGCGTTCTGCGAGCGTTGTCGATCATCCGGAAATGCTTGGGCATGGCTGGATTCCTCGCGTGTCTTGGGGTTCGGCCATCTAGTTCATTGTTGACTGCCGCCGGAAAGCGATATTTTTTGATAGGGGTCATCGAAATTTTCGATGCAGAGGTGGGCATGGACACTGAAAATCTGCGCAGCTTTCTCGAAGTCGCCACCCATGGCAGCTTCACCGTCGCAGCCAGCCGGCTCAACCTCGCGCAGTCCACCGTCAGCGCACGGATCAGGGGGCTGGAGGAGCAGTTGGGCCGCCGGCTTTTCGTGCGCGACCGCGATGGCGTCACGCTGACGCCGGCCGGCCGGCAGTTCCTGCCACATGCCTCTTCCATCACCCGCACCTGGGAGCAATCGCGGCAGGACATCGCCGTTCCCGATGGCTACGAGACCTTGCTGCGGCTGACCGCGCCTGCCTATCTGTGGGACCGCATCACCTCGCCATGGGTCGAGTGGATGCGCGCCAGGCGGCCGAACGTGGCGCTGCGGCTGGAGGGCAGCTTCCCGGACTCGGCGATCGACCAGCTGGCGGAAGGCCTGCTCGACATCTGCATCCTCTACCTGCCGCGACCGCATCCCGGCATCGTCTACGAAACGCTGGCGGTCGATCAGGTCGTGCTTGTCCAGCATGCCGCGCAGACCAGGCCGTGGACCGAAAACTACATTCTGATGGATTGGGGGCTGGAGTTCCGCATCGAGCACGACCGCGCCTTTGCCGGCATGGTCAAGCCCGCCATATCGGCCGGACTGGTCTTCATCGGGCTGCAGCACGTGCTGTCACAGCAGGCCGCCGCCTATCTGCCGCTCAGCGCCGTCAGCGGTCATATCGAGCGCGGCGAGATGCGGCGCATCGACAATACGCCGGTGTTCCAGCGGCCGATCTACCTCGCCTATCCCTCGAACCCCGCCTCGTCGGATGTTCTGGATGTCGCGCTCACAGGCCTGCGCACGCTGGCCAGAGACTGGGCCGAAGGGCAGGGCTTTTCGGAAGGCGACCGTGCTCTCAGCATGGCCGGCCAGATCTGACCGGCCAAGCCACGCGGGTGATGGTGACGCTCGCTATGCCGGCTCGGTCACGGCCGCTCTCTGCAGCCTGGCCAGTTCGGCATATGGAATGTGGCAGCGGATCGAATGGCCGGGCTGGGCCTCGCTCAGCGGCGGCTCCTGCTGTTCGCAGATCGGACCGATCTTGCGCGGGCAGCGCGTGTGGAACACGCAGCCCGACGGCGGATTGGTGGCGCTCGGGATTTCGCCGTCGAGACGAATGCGCGCCGTCTCGGTCTGGTCGAGTTTGGGCACGGCCGACAGCAGCGCTTCTGTGTAGGGATGATGCGGCCCGGAAAAGACTTGCTCCGACGGTCCGAGCTCCATGATGCGGCCGAGATAGAGCACGGCGATCTTGTCGGAGAGGTAACGCACCACGGCCAGATCATGCGAGATGAAGATGTAGCTGACGTCTTCCTTCGACTGCAGGTCGGCGAGCAGATTGAGGATGGCCGCCTGCACCGAGACGTCGAGCGCCGAGGTCGGCTCGTCGCAGACGACGATGCGCGGGACGCCGGCGAAGGCGCGGGCGATGGCGACGCGCTGCTTCAGGCCGCCGGACAGTTGGCGCGGTTTTACAGCCAGATGCCGGTCCGTAAGCCGCACCGAGCGGACAAGGTCGTTGAGACGAGCCTCCAGCGCCTTGCCGGAGAGGCCCGCCAGCCGCTTTAGCGCGCGTCCGATCAGATGCCGGATCGAATGCGATCGGTTGAGTGCGGAGTCCGGGTTCTGGAAGACGATCTGCATCGCCTTGATCTGGTCGTCGCTGCGGTTCTCCAGCCTGGGCGCCAGCGCCTTGCCTTCCAGCTCGATCGTGCCGCCTGCGTCCGGCGGCACAAGGCCGAGCAGCAGCCTGGCGAAGGTCGTTTTGCCGCTGCCGGATTCGCCGACCAGCCCGAGCGTTTCGCCAGGCCGCAGGTCGAGGGACACGTCCTTCACGGCGCGCAGTGCATGGCCATGGCTGGCATAGGTCTTGTTCAGCCCGGTGACGCGCAGCACCGGCGCTGCCGCCGCCCTTGGTACAGGCGCCACATCGCTCGGTGTCGCACGCGGCAGCGCCTGCGCCTTGTCGTGATGAAAGCAGCGCGACAGCCGGCCGCCCAGATCGTAGAGCGGTGGCAATTCGCTGCGGCAGCGGTCGTCGGCGAGCGCGCAGCGATCGGCGAAGGCGCAGCCCTTGATGTCGACCCCGATGCCGGGAAGGAAGCCGGGAATGGTATCGAGGCGGCCCTGGTCCTTGCGCTGGCCCCCGCGCGGCAGGCAGCGCAGCAAGGCTACGGTGTAGGGATGGCGCGGGTCGTTGAAGACGACCTCCGTCGGCCCTTCCTCGACCAGCATGCCGGCATAGAGCACGCCGACGCGGTCGCACATGTTGGAGACGACGGCGAGGTTGTGGCTGATAAACAGGATCGAGGCCGACAGTTCTTGCCGCAGCTGTGCGATCAGGTCGAGCACTTCGGCCTCTACCGTCGCATCGAGGCCGGTGGTCGGCTCGTCGAGGATCAGCATCGAGGGATCGTTGGCCAGCGCCATGGCGATCGCCACGCGTTGCTGCATGCCGCCGGAAAGCTGGTGCGGGTAGCGCTGCATCACGCTCATCGGATCGGAGATGCGCACGCGATTGAGCATCGCAATCGCCCGGTCGGTGGCCGCTTGTCCCGAAATACCGCCGAGTTCAAAAATCTCGGTCAACTGACGGCCGACGCGGATCGACGGGTTCAGCGCCTTGCCCGGGTCCTGATAGACCATGGAGACGCTTTCGGCCCGCGCCCGCCTGAGCGCCTCGGCGTCGAGTTTCATCACGTTCTGGCCGTCGAGCGATATCGTGCCGCCGGTGATAGAACCGTTTCTCGGCAGATAGCGCACCACCGTAAGCGCCACGGTGGATTTGCCGCAGCCGGATTCGCCGACCAGCCCATAGGCTTCGCCCTGGCCGATGGTGAGGCTGAGGTTACGCAGCACGGCGCGGTTGCGGCCGGCGACGCGGTAGGCAACCGAAAGATCGGTGACTTCGAGTGCGTTTTCGGCCTTGGCGGAGTTAGTCATTGAGCGCTCCGTGAACGCCGTCGGCGGCCAGATTGACGCCGATGACCAGCGAGGCGATGGCGAGCGCATCGAACAGCACCGTCCACCAGAAGCCGCCGCCGATCATGCCGTAATTGTTGGAGATCGACAGCCCCCAGTCGGGAGAGGGCGGCTGGATGCCGAAACCCATGAAGGAGAGCGTGGCGACGGCGAAGATGGCATAGCCGAGCCGCACAGTGGTTTCGACCAGGATCGGCGGAATGACGTTGGGCAGGATCTCGACGAACATCGTATGCAGGGCACTTTCATGCCTTAGCTGCGCGGCAGCGACATAGTCGAGTTCACGCTCGGCCAGCACCGCGGAGCGCACGGTGCGCGCGATGATCGGCGCGAAGCTTAAGCCGATGACAACGATGACCGTCGTCTTCGAGGTACCGAGCGCAACGATCGCCAGCAACGCAACGATGACCACCGGGATCGCCATGAAGGCTTCCAGGATTCGGCTGACGACATCGTCGACGAGGCCGCGAAAATAGCCGGTGACGAGGCCGAGCGCCGTGCCGGCCACTGTCGCCAGCAAGGTCGCCAGCGGGGCGACGGTCAGGATGTCGCGCGAGCCGACGATGACGCGCGAGAAGACGTCGCGGCCGATCTGGTCGGTGCCGAACCAGTGTTCGGAAGAAGGCGGCGCCAGCGCGTTGATGATGTCGTCGGCGAGCGGGTCGTAGGGTGCGAAGTGCTCGCCGAACAGCGCGCAGGCAACCCAGAACAGCACGATGGCGAAACCGACAAGGAATGTTCGCGAGCGCAGCAGCGAGAAGAAGACCTCGGCCAGCGGGCCGCGCGGGCGCGTGTCGTCGGGTGTCGAGGAGGTGGTCTGGATGGTGCTCATTGGTCTGACCCCAGCCGGATGCGCGGATTGAGCACGGAATAGAGGAAGTCGGCGACAAGAGTGGCCACGGCATAGACGATGCCGATGGTGAGGATGCCGGATTCCAGCATCGGGAAATCCTTGCCGCGCGCGGCAGTGAAGATCAGCGAGCCGATGCCCTGGTAGCGAAACAGCGTTTCGATGACGACAAGGCCGCCGATGAGGTAGCCGGTCTGCGTGGCGATAACGGTGATGGTCGGCAGCAGCGCATTGCGCAGCACATGGCGCCAGATCACCGTGCGCCAGGGCAGGCCCTTCAGCACGGCCGTTCGCGTGTAGTCGGAATCGAGCGCTTCGATCATGCCGGAGCGCGCCATGCGGGCGATGTAGCCGAATAGCACCAGGAACAGCGGCAGCGACGGCAGGATCAGGTAGTAGAGCTGCGTGAAGAAGCCGGCGTCGCGCGGCCATGCGGCCGATATCGGCAGCCAGCGCAGCCAGACACCAAAGATCAGGATCAGGATGATGCCGGTGACGAATTCCGGCAGCACCGTCACCGACAGACCGCCGAGGCTGATGATGCGGTCGAGCGGGCGGTTGAGGTTGAGCGCGGCGACGACGCCGCCGAGGATGCCGATCGGTACCACCAGCACGAAGGCGACCGCCGCCAGCTTCATCGAATTGCCGAGCGCATCGATGACGAAAGGCGCGACCGGCGAGCGGAAGATGTAGGACGTGCCCATGTCGCCCTGGACGAAATTGGAGATCCAGCCCCAGTACTGTGCCAGCAGCGGGCGATCGACGCCGAGCGTGTGATTGAGCGCGTCGACCGCGCGCTGGTCGGCGAATGGACCCAATATGGCGCGCCCGACGTTGCCGGGCAGCACCTGGCCGCCCAGGAACACCATGATGCTGAGCAGGAACAGCGTCACCAGCGACAGCGAGACACGCCGGGCAAGGAAGGAGAGAATGGCTAAGACTCCTTGTGGAGCCAGCCCCATGCGGGAGCTGGCTGTTAGAGGATTGGCTTTCCCTTTGAGCATGATCCCGAAAAGTGGGGACCGGTTTTCGGAAAAGGTCATGCTCCAACAAAGAGTTAGTTCAGGCTTTCGATGCCTTGTCGAGGAACAGCTGCGACATGGCGGTCGGCTGTACGCCGGCCACGCCCTTCGCCGTCGCCGTCAGATAGTCGTAGAAATAGCCGAAAATAACAGGCGTTTCCTCGAGCAACAGCTTCTGGATCTTGCCGGCGTCGGCCTTCTGCGCCTCGAGGTCGAGTGCTGCGATGTAGCTGGTCGCCAGCGCGTCATAGTCCTTGTTCTTGAAATGCGCCGCATTCCAGGTGCCTTCGCTCTTCAGCGGTGCCGCAAGATAGACGTTCGGCACGCCGCGGTGGCCGTAGTCGGTGATGCCCATCACCGAATCCAGCCAGTTCGACTTGCCGAACACCGCGTCTCCGTAATAGCCGCTCTGGTCGAGGATGTTGAGGTCGAGCTCGACGCCGATCTCCTTGACCCAGTTCTGGATGAGCTGGGCGTATTCGGGGATTTCCAGGTAGCGTTCGGTGGTCAGGGTTATCTTGAAGCCCTGGCCAAGGCCGGCTGCTTCCATGAGCTGCTTGGCCTGGGCGATATCCTGCTTGCGTTGCGGCACGCTCGTATCGGTCGAAGGATAGACGGCGGCGAACGGGCTGTCATTGCCCAGGGCGGAGCGTCCCTTCATCAGGCCGGCGGCCAGCTTGTCGCGATCGAGGCAGAGCGCAATGGCTCGGCGCACGCGCGCATCCTTCAACGGACCCTCGTCGCAGCGCATGTGCAGTTGCTGATGGGCCGACGACTTCAGGCTGATGATGTCGATGTTCGGATCGTTGAGCAGAGCGACGCCGGCCAGCACCGGCATCTGGTTGATGATGTCGACCTGTCCGCCCTGCAGCGCCAGGATCTGCGGCTGCATGTCGGTGAAGAAGGTGAATTCGGTGCGCTCGGGCAAGGCCTTCGGCCCCCAATAGTCCTCGTTGCGGACGAAGGACGCGCCGACCTTTGCCGTGTATTTCTCAATTCTGAACGGCCCGGTGCCGTCGAAGCTCTTTTCGTAGTCGCCCTTGTAGCTCGCCGGGATGATGACGGCGTTGTAGTTGTCGGACGACAGCATGTAGGGGAAGTTGCCGTTCGGCGCATCGAGGTGGAATTCCACCGTGTAGTCGTCGACCTTCTTTGAAGCGCCTTTCTGCAGGATGCCGGTGAACACCGACAGCGCATTGGACGAGTTGGCCGGGTCGGCAAGGCGGTCGATGCTGGCCACGACGTCGTCGGCCTTCATCTCGCCGCCGCTGTGGAATTTTACGCCCTTGCGCAGCTTGAAGGTCCACACCGTGCCGTTGTCGTTCGGCTTCCAGCTTTCGGCCAAGGCCGGCTGCAGCACCAGATCGGGGCCGTCGACGCAAAGGAATTCGGCAACCTGCTGCATGATCAGCAGGCCGCCGGCGTCTGCAATGCTGACCGGGTCGATCGTCGCCGCCGGCACACTGCTGGCGACGCGGATGGTGGCGCCCGGCGCGCCCTGGGCGCGCGCCAGCGACGGCATGCCGCCAAGGCCGGCGGCCATGCCGATGCGGCCCAGCAGCGGCAGCGACAGGCCGAGCAGGCTGCCGTGACGGACGAAGTCGCGGCGGCTGACACGGCCGTCGACGAGGCCGTCGATCAGGTGATTTTCAAGCGGCGTGCGATTGCGCCGGATAAGGTCGAGAATGCTGTGGTTCTTGCTCATGGGTTTTTACCCTTTCCCCTATTTCTTATGGTTGACGAAATTTTCGTGGATTGCTCCATTTTCCCGGCACCGGAGGCCTGTCTACCGGAACTTTAGCATGCGGTTTTGTCCGGTCCATCCAGTCGTGGCGTGGACGCTCGGGGTTGTTGGTTGCACGGCTTCCACCGTCTTTGTCCAACCTTCCCGACCGAAATCGCGGCGGTTGGCTTCTCGTGTCTGGCCGTCGGTCTTGGCCGCTAGCCGTCATCTAGTTCAGCGGCAAACGGCGATAGGTTCCGGGCTTTGCCGGGTCATGATACTTGTTGCACGGTCCTTTCTCGGTAAAGTCTCTGTGACAGGCAGCGAGGTTTTCGCGCGACAAGGTGACGCCGAGACCGGGAC
>NZ_RZRA01000480.1:0-4228 GCF_003998945.1 Mesorhizobium sp. M7A.F.Ca.CA.003.01.2.1
CCGAGACGCTTGCCGTGTTTGACGAATTGGTGAAGGCAGGAAAGATTCGGCATTTCGGCCTGTCGAACGAGAGTTCCTGGGGCGTGATGCGGTTCCTTGCCGAAGCCGACAAGGGTATCGGCCCGCGCGTCGCGTCGATCCAGAACGCCTACAATCTCGTCAACCGCACCTTCGAGGTGAATCTCGCCGAGGTCTGCGAGCGCGAGCAGGTGTCGCTGCTGCCCTATTCGCCGCTGGCGCAGGGCTATCTCACCGGCAAGTACGACCACGGCGCGCGGCCTCAGGGCTCGCGCACGCAGCTGTTCAATCGCGGCCAGCGCTACGAGACGCCAGGTGCCGCCGAGGCACAACTCGAATACAATGAGCTGGCGCGCTCCTTTGGCCTGGAGCCGGCACTGTTTGCCAACGCCTTTGTCTCGAGCCGGCCGTTCGTGACCTCGAACATCGTCGGCGCGACGACCGTTGCGCAGCTCGATATGGCGCTGTCTTCCGTCGACGTCGTCTGGACCGACGAAATGCAGAAGGCGGTGGATGCGATCCACCAGCGGGTCGGCAATCCCTGTCCTTGAACGGGGATTTCTGGCCGAATATCCAACGATTACAATGGGAGAAGGGCGGCAATGAATTTTCCGATCGAGGCTATCCGGGGGAAATTTCCCGCTCTCTCTCTGACCGACAAGGGCCGCCGCCGCATCTATCTCGACAACCCTGCCGGCACGCAGGTGCCACAGGCAGTGGCGGATGCGGTATCGCGCTGTCTCTTGACCACCAATGCGAACCTTGGCGGCTACTTCGAAACGACGATTGCCGCGCAGGCCGTCGTCGATGAGGCACATGAGGCCATGGCCGATTTCCTCGGCGCCGCAAGCCCTGAGGAAATCGTCATCGGCGCCAACATGACGACGCTGACCTACCACATCTCGCGCACGCTCGGCCGCACGATGCAGCCCGGCGACGAGATCATCCTCACCCGCATGGACCATGAGGGCAACGTCTCGCCCTGGCTGCAACTGGCCGAGGATCACGGCCTCGTCGTGTGCTGGCTGCCGTTCGACGAAACCAGCTGGCAGGTCGAGGAGGCGACGCTGGCTGGCTTGCTTTCGGAGAAGACACGGCTGGTCGCGTTGAACTACGCCAGCAATTTGACCGGTTCGATCAACCGGGTGAAGGCGCTGACTGCGATAGCCAGGAATGCCGGTGCGCTGGTCTATGTCGATGCTGTCCAATTCGCGCCGCACGGGCTGATCGACGTGCAGGAGCTCGGCTGCGATTTCCTGATCTGCTCGGCCTACAAATTCTTCGGACCGCATATGGGCATATTGTGGGGCCGGCGCGACGTCATCGATGACTTGCAGCCCTATAAATGCCGCTGTTCGTCGAATGGCCTGCCGGAGCGGTTCGAACTCGGCACGCCGCAGATCGAGCTGATGGCCGGCCTCACCGCCGCAGTCGACTACTTTGCCGACCTTGGCGCGGCGGCGGGCGAGGGCGGTTCAAGAAGGCAGAAGATCGCCAAGGCGTTCGCGGCTTCGATCGCGTACGAAAACCCGCTGGCGCAACAACTGATCGACGGCCTGTCCGATATCGAGGGCTTGACCGTCCACGGCATCACCGACCCGAAGCGGCTCGGCGATCGCGTGCCGACGGTTTCCTTCACGGTCGAGCGCATCGTGCCGGAGACAATCGTGCGGCAGATGAACGCCGAAAACATCTTCCTGTGGTCCGGTCACAACTACGCCTGGGAGATCGTCCACCAGCTCGGCATTCCAGCCGAGCATGGCGTCGTGCGCATCGGCATTGCTCACTACAACACGGCAGCCGAAATCGACGAAACGCTGGAAAGTGTGCATCGGGTCATCGCCATGCTCAGGCAGCAGCGCTCCTAACGCTGGCTTGAGCACTCACCGCATCTTGCCGCCGAAGCCGGTGAGGAACGCGGTGAGATTGTCGCCGAGTTTGTCGCAGAGGTAGCCGCCCTCCTGGACGATGACCGTCGGCAGGTCGAGCTTTGCGATGGCCTCGCCGATGCGCGAGAAGCCAGGCGTCGTCACCGAAAGTCCGCCGAACGGATCGCCCTCGAACGCGTCGAGGCCGAGCGCCACAACGAGCGCGTCGGGCGAAAAGGCACGGATACGCTGGAAGGCCACCTCGAGCGCTTCGAGAAACGCCGCGTCGGCGGATTTGCGCGGCAGCGGCAGGTTGAAATTGTAGCCGAGGCCGGGCCCTTCGCCGCGCTCGTCGGCATGGCCCCAGAAGAACGGATAGAAGCGCACCGGATCGGCGTGCAGTGAGACGGTCAGCACATCCGGCCGTGCATAGAAGATGCCTTGCGTGCCGTTGCCGTGATGCAGGTCGACATCGAGGATCGCCACCCGTGCGGCCCGTTTGCGCAGAACCTGCGCCGCGACGGCCGAATTGTTGATGAAACAGAAGCCGCCGGCAACATCGGCAAAGGCATGGTGGCCGGGAGGGCGGCACAGCGCGTAGGCGGCCGGTGCGCCTGATATCACCGCCTCGGCCGCATCGACCGCGCTCCAGGCGCTCCATAGCGCGCTCTGCCATGTCTCGCCCGAGATCGGGCAGGCGGTGTCGGCCATGTGATAGCCGGCCTGGCCGACCGCCGAGGCCGGATAGGAGCCGTTGCGCGCGATCGGATGGATGTTGGGGATCACTTCGGCCGAAGCGCCCTCGATGCGCTGCCAGCGCGCGTAGATATGCTCGAGGAAATCCAGATATTCCGGCGTGTGCACCGCCGCGGCCGGGCCGAGCCCATGATCCCGAGGTCGCTCGATCGTGCAACCCGCAGATAGTGCGCCGACTAACAATCTCTCGATGCGCTCCGGCTTTTCCGGATTGGGCTGTGCCGCGCCGCTCGAAAGAAAGGCCCTGGGGTCGTGGCGCTTCTGTTCCTCGGCATAGAAGGCTTTCATTCCTGATCCCCGTTTTCCGGCGCGTCGGCGAAAGCAAAGAAGGCCTCGCCGATGATTTTTTGGGTCTGTTCGTAGCTCGACCAGGCGATGCCCAGCCTCTCGTAGAAGGCCTTGGCCCCTTCATTGTCGGTGTCGACGGACAGCCGGAGATAGACGCCGCCTTCCTTCCGGCACTGCGCCGCAACACGCCGCAGCAGCCGCTCGCCGATCTTGCGGCCGCGAAAACGATCCTCGACATAGAGGTCCTGCACATAGACGCCAGGCCGCCCCATCCATGTCGAAAAGATCGGGAAATGCAGGCAAAGGCCGGCAAACTCGCCGCCCACTTCGGCGATCAGGGTGGAGAAAGCGGGCTTTTCACCAAAGCCGTAGGTGCGCAAATCATCTGCTGTCGAAATGATCTCCTCCGGCGCACCGATATGCGTGCCGAGTTTCAGGATCGCGGCGTGGATGGTTTCGACGTCTTCCACTCGGCCGGGGCGGAGGCGGATTTTGGGCGAGGCAATCATTTCAGGTTCATCTCAGATCAGCATCTCAAAACGCCACCCGGTCGCCGCCCTTGAGCGCCAGCATGTCGCGCGCTTCGGTGGGCGTTGCAACCTCCAGCGACAGCCCGTCGAGAATGCCACGGATACGGCGCACCTGATCGGCATTGGATTTCGCCAGCTGGCGGCCGTCATAGAGACTGTCCTCCAGCCCGACACGGACATTGCCGCCCATGGCTGCTGCAATTGAGATCAGCGGCATCTGCTGGCGGCCGGCGGCGAGCACCGAGAACTGGTAGCTGTCGCCGAACAATTTGTCGGCGATCCGCTTCATGTGGACGAGATTGTCCGGGTCGGCGCCGATGCCGCCCAATATGCCAAGGACGAATTGGATGAACAGCGGTCCCGACACCAACCCCCGATCGCGAAAATGCGCCAGCGAATAGAGATGGCCGACATCATAGCATTCGAATTCGAAGCGCGTGCCGCAGCCCTTTCCCAGTCTTTCCAGCACCGCTTCCATATCGGCGAAGGTGTTCTTGAAGATCGTGTCGCGGGTGGCTTCCAGCAGCTTGGGTTCCCATTCGTGCTGCCATTCCCTCGGCTTGTCGAGCATCGGGAACAGCGCGAAATTCATCGAACCCATGTTGAGCGAGCACATTTCGGGTTCGGCCCGCAAAGGGGCTGCCAGCCGCTGGTCCAGCGTCATCAGCGACGAGCCGCCGGTGGTGATGTTGATCACTGCATCGGTCGCCTGCTTGATGCGCGGCAGGAACTGCATGTAGACGTCCGGATCGGCGGTCGGGCGGCCAT
>NZ_RZRA01000481.1:0-4228 GCF_003998945.1 Mesorhizobium sp. M7A.F.Ca.CA.003.01.2.1
CGCTGGACCTGCTCGTCGATCTCGGCATCAGGCACGTCGAACACCTGGCGCGTCACCTTGATGTCGGAAAAGTCCTTGATCTCGATCGCCGGGATGATCTCGTAGTTGAGGCGGAATTCGAAGTCGGCGCCGCCGGCCAGGATCTTCTCGGCTTCCTTCTCGTCCTCGGTCATGATGACTTCAGGCTGCATGGCAGCCTTTTCACCACGCCCGGTAATGATCGAACGAGTCGAATCGTTGAGGATTTCGTTGACCACTTCGGCCATGAACGACTTGCCGTAGACCTTGCGCAGGTGCTGCACCGGCACCTTGCCTGGACGGAAGCCGTTGATGCGGACCTTGTTGCGGGCATCCGAAAGCCGCGCCATCAGCTTGGCTTCCATGTCACCGGCCGGCACGGTGATCTTGATCTCTCGCTTGAGACCGGAGTTGAGCGTTTCGGTGACCTGCATCGTAAAACCTTTGTTTTCACCAATGAGACTGCCACGGCCTCTGCCGTTCACAGCCTGCCGGTATATTCTTGCCGGGAATGGCTTTTGGTACGGAACCTGGCGATTTGACCGAAAACCCGGCTCAAACTCTCCCAAACTGCGTTCCAAAATGTGAATAAGTTCTTGTTTTTCCTACTTCTTATCACATTCTGCAGAAGCGGATCGTCGCGTCCCGTCACATTTGACACGCCTTTTGTCACAGGCGAGGCCAATTTTCAACAGTCTTCGCATCCCAGCGATAACCAGCATTCGGGGCCTGCCCCACATCTTGTCGCTGGGCCACATCTTGTCTCTGACATTGACAGAATGATGGCCACATGGGATTGCCGGTCCATGCGGATGTGGCGGAACTGGTAGACGCCCTGGATTTAGGTTCCAGTGCCGAAAGGCGTGGGGGTTCGAGTCCCTTCATCCGCACCACCCTTCGAGCTTCGGGTGGCGGGCCACCCGAAAGTCCTGGCGAAGGAGGACCGGCGCCTTTCAGGCAGGCATCGGATTGAGCTTCAGATGCTGGATCAGGATGATGGTCTTGGCGTCGACGATACGGCCATCGGCGATGCCGGCCAGCGCCTCGTCGAGCGGCATTTCCAGAACCTCGATGTCCTCGCCCTCTTCTTGCGCGCCGCCGCCGGCCGAGATGCGGTCGGCGGGTGAATAGCGGCCGATGAAAAACCAGAGCCGTTCGGTGACGCTGCCGGGGCTCATATAGGGCGAAAACAGCCGCTCGATATCCTTCAAGCGATAACCCAGCTCTTCCTCGGCTTCCTTGCGGATGGCGGTCTCCGGATCGTTTTCGTCCAACAGACCGGCACAGGCCTCGATCAGCGGCTCGCGGTGGCCGGTGACGTAAGCGGGATAGCGGAACTGGCGCACCAGAAGCACGGTCGAACGCAAGGGGTCGTAAGGCAGGATCACCGCACCATCGCCGCGATCATAGGTCTGGCGGATTTGCGTCTCCCACTGACCGTCGCGCCGGCGGTAGTCGAGGACGGTCTTCTTCAGGATGGCCCAGTCGTCGGAGAGGATTTCCTCCGAACGGACGCGAATACGATCTTCCATCCCGGTCTCCATGCTAAAGCGCGTCGCACTTCATGCTCCTGTTTATGCCTGTCGTTCTCCCAAAACCGGAGCCACTTTTGGGAGACATGCCTGGCCGAGGCGTAGCCGCGAACCGGCATTTCGGCAATCCCGCCCGTGATTGGTCCAGAAGCCCTTTCACCGCCTCGTGTCTGGCGCAGGCGCCATCGGTCGCCTAAATAGCTGCGAACCCTCCCGGAGTTTCTCATGACAGCGTCGCTTTTCCAGTCGATCACTCTCGACGGCCTCACCTTCCCCAACCGCATCGCCGTCGCGCCGATGTGCCAGTATTCCGCCGAGGACGGCTCGGCCAGCGACTGGCATCTCCATCACTGGATGAACCTCGCAATGTCCGGCGCCGGCATGGTCACGGTCGAGATGACCGATGTCGAGCGGCGCGGGCGTATCACCCATGGCTGCCTCGGCCTTTACTCTGAAGACAATGAAGCGGCCGCCCGCCGCGCGCTGGACGCTGCACGACGCGTCGCCGCACCCGGCACGAAATTCGGCTCCCAACTGGCCCATGCCGGCCGCAAGGCTTCGAACCGCAAGCCGTGGGAGGGCGGCGGGCCACTGAAGCCAAACGAGGATCCCTGGCAGACCGTCTCCGCCTCGGCCATCCCCTACGACACCGGCTGGAACGTGCCGCACGCTCTGGAGGACGAGGAGATCCTACAGCTGATCGAGCGCTTCGCCGAGGCGGCAAGGCGAGCCGAACGCGCCGGCTTCGATTTCCTCGAACTGCACGCCGCGCATGGCTATTTGATCTTCCAGTTCCTGTCGCCCTTGTCCAACCAGCGCACGGACCGCTGGGGTGGCGCGCTGGAAAACCGCATGCGTTTTGCCGTCGAAATCACCAAGGCGGTGCGCAAGGCGGTGCCAAAGCTGATGCTCGGCGCAAGGCTGTCCGTGAAGGATTGGGTCGACGGCGGCTTCGACGTGGCGGACGCGATCGAAGTGGCCAAAGCGCTGAAGGACGAGGGCGTTGCCTATCTCTGCTGTTCGAGCGGCGGCAATTCGCCGTTGCAGAAATTGCCCACCGGCCCCGGCTATCAGGTGCATCTGGCGGAGGCGGTGCGCAAGGGCGCTGATATTCCGACCCGCGCCGTCGGCCTGATCGACGACCCCAAGCAGGCCGAAGCGATCGTCACCGAGGGCCGCGCCGACATGGTGGCGCTGGCGCGGGCCTTCCTGGCTGATCCGCGCTGGGGGTGGCGTGCGGCGGCGACATTCAGCGAGACAATCCACCCGGCGCCACAACTTGCCCGTTCGGTGACCACGATGCAGCATTGGATGAAGGCGGCGGGCTGAACGGTTCGCGCTCCCGACACGGCGCTGTAGAGCCTTCAAACAGCCTCTGAGACGTTTGGGCGCAGGCTGACGGCCATGGTTGCAACCAAATTGGCTGCTTTGCGTTGCGGCCATGATGGACAACAAACCTTTTGAAGTGCCGGTCGTCGTCGAACTTGGCCACGTCGGCAAATATCGCCACATCCGCAGCGCCCAGGAGGCCGCGGAGTGCCTGATGACGGTGTGGCCGCTCAATCGCGGCCCGCGCCATCGTGATGCCCTCGACACTTGCCTCAAAGTGCTGGAAGGTTATCGTTCGACAGCAGATGCGCGCCGGGCGCTGATTGAAGCCGCCAAGGAATCGGAAGTGCTGGTGCCCGACGACAGACTGCCCGACGACCGACTGCATTGAGCAGACGGACCTTTCAACCGGAGGTTTTTCATGGCGAAGCTGACTTACAAGATCGTCGAACATGACGGCGGCTGGGCCTACAAGGTCGGAGCGACCTTTTCCGAGACGTTTCCGACGCATCAGGACGCGTTGCGCGCCGCCGAAATCGCCTCGGCCGAGCAGCAGGTCGCCGGAGCGACGGACGGCATCCAGTATGAGGACGCCGAGGGAAAATGGCATGAGGAACTGGCCGACGGCCGCGACCGGCCGCAGACAGAAGTCTCGGACTGATTCGGTATCGCGGTTGATGTGGAGCGGTTCGACGGAGCGCCGACCGCAGCGCCGTCCGGAGAGAGGACGCGCCAGCGGCCAGCGGCTGTCCTTGCGGACTAGCCCTCGAACATGGATTTCTGGAAAATCGGCGTGCGCTTTTCGGAAATCACGTTCTGGCTATTTGCCGCAATACTGATCGTTGACGTTTTGCCCTGCGTTAGCGTCCGGGCCTGGTGTGTTGTGGGCACATGGGCCAATAGCGCCGGTGTTGCCTTGGGTGTTCAACCCGGAGCCGTCACTGATGCTTCCCGTGGTGTAGGGGTCGACAGTTGTCTGGTCGTTGTTACCGAACAGCCACCAGTCATGATTGTTTGAGTACCTGTCGTCCAGTGACTGCGCCATCGCCGATGTGGCGAGACCGATCGTCAGGACGGATGCTGCGAGAAGTTTTGTAACCATTGAATCACTCCGTATCTTAGCCGCCTTGGTGCGACACTCATAAAACCCGGTAGTCAGCCGAATGGTTCCTTGAAATTGTCGTGAAGCTGAGGTGAGGCCCCGATCAGCCCGGCCGGCGATGCGCTCGATGGATGCGGCGGTTCGCTCCTGGGCCATGAATTCCGGCAAGTGCCCCTTGCCATAGCACCCGTCGATGCGGCCGAGATCTTGCTCGACCGCCACGTCATCGCAGAACATGGTGTGGAAA
>NZ_RZRA01000482.1:0-4224 GCF_003998945.1 Mesorhizobium sp. M7A.F.Ca.CA.003.01.2.1
GTCTCCAACACCACCATCTCCCGACCGCCACTGCGCAGCGGCGACACCGCGCGCGAGAGCGGGGGGCTCTCCGGCAAGCCGCTGTTCGAGCGTTCGACCATCGTGCTGGCGAAGATGCGCAAACTGCTCGGGCCGGAGCTTGCCATCGTCGGCGTCGGCGGCGTCGATTCCGCCGATACGGCGCTGGACAAGATCCGTGCGGGTGCCGATCTGGTGCAGCTCTACACCGGCATGATCTATGCCGGGCCTTCGCTGCCAGGCCGTATTCTTTCCGGAATGGCCCGTTTCGTCGAAAAAGAACGGCTGAAGTCGATTTGCGAGTTGCGCGACAGCCGCCTCGACTTCTGGGCGTCCAGGCAACTCTGAACTGCTCTCAGGAGCGCAGGTCGCGGCTGACGGCCCGCTCGCAGATGGTGCAACGAACTCGGGTCAAAGGGTTCCTTCGGAGCTTTCGCCGGGCGTTGGCTGACGGCGCATCAAAAAAAAAACCCGCCAGTGCGGCGGGTCATTGGCGCAAATCAGCACCATGGGCAAAAATCTACCACAGCTGAGGTCACCGAGTCAAGAAAAAATTCCTATCGCGAAGCTGCCGCTCAGTGTCCTGGACGGCGCAGGGCCTTCCGGGGGACACCGTCTAAAACGCCGTCCGCACCCTGAGCCGCAGGATCGTCAGCAGGCTGAAGCCTCGCACCAGCAGGAAGACGTGCAGCGCCGCCCAAAGTCCAGTGTTGCCGAAGGCCGGCGCAAGGGTCAGCAGCGCGGCCGCGAAAACCAGGAACGACAGCAGCATCATGTTGCGCATGTCGCGGGACCAGGTCGCGCCGATGAAGACGCCATCCATCTGGAACGCCAGCACACCGCTCAGCGCCGTGAATGCCGCCCATGGCAGGTAGATGTCGGCCACCGAACGGACGTCCTCCGATGTCGTCACGAGAGCGACCAGATTGGCGCCACCAGACAGCATTACCAGCGTCGCGGCTCCCGCCAGCCCGAAACCCCAGAACAGCGTCAGCCGCACGGCCTGGCGGAACGGTGCGGCGGCACGTGCGCCGACGGCACGGCCCGCCAGCTGTTCGGCGGCGGTGGCAAAGCCATCGAGGAAATAGCCGGCGACGAGGAAGAAATTCATCAGCACGGCGTTGGCGGCCAGCGTCACCGTGCCGAACTGCGCGCCCTGGCGGGTGAACAATGCAAAGGCGGCGAGCAGCGAGAACGAACGGATCATGATGTCGCGGTTGAGCGACAGCATGCGCAGGAAGGCGGTCATGTCGAGCAGGCGATGGCGCGGCAAGGGCGGGGCCGCGCGAAACCGGCGGATCACGATGGCCAGGCCGAGCAGCATGGCCAGGAACTCACCGGTGACGGTCGCCCAGGCAACGCCGGCGACGCCCCAGCCAAGTTCCAGCCCAAGCAGGAAGCACAGCGCGATGTTGATGCCGTTCAGCACCAATTGCAGCACCAGTCCAAGCCCGCCCTCGCCCCGCCCCAGCACGTAGCCGAGGATGGCGTAGTTGATCAGCGAAAAGGGGGCTGCAAGCAGCCTGATCCTGATGTAGACGCCCATCGCCTCGCTGACGCGCGGTTCGGCGCCCATGAATTTTTGCCCGGCGATGGCGACCAGCGGCGCAAGGGCAGCGAGCACGATGCCGGCGATAACCGCGATCAGCACGGCGCGCCAGAACACCGCCTGTTCCTCCAGGGCATCGCCACGCCCGAACGCCTGTGCGACAAGGCCGGTGGTGCCCGAGCGCAGGAAATTGAAAGAGGTGAAGACGACGTCGAAGATCAATGCGCCGGCCGCCAGGCCGCCAAGCAAGGCGGCATCGCCGAACTGGCCGACGACAGCCGTGTCGACCAGGCCGAGCATCGGCGTCGTCAGATAGGCTAGCGTCATCGGCACCGCGATGGCGAGCACGGAGCGGTTGGTGACGACAAATGATCCGGAGTGAATCGGCGATCCCGAGAGGATCGGGGATCCGGCGTCGGCTGGGGTTGCACCTTTGTCCAAGGATTGCTGCCTTGCTGATTGCGGCTTGATGGAACCGTCGATGTGCCCCATTTTCCGGCCACCGCGCAATCACCTATCCCTTGACGGCCAACCGAAATCCCGGTCTGGCGTGAGCCAGCCGGATACGAGTTCATGCCTCTGCAGATCGTCCATCATCCCGACTACGACGCCGGCTTCGCCGTCAACCATCGCTTTCCGATGAGCAAATATCCCCTGCTGATGGAGGCGCTGCGGACACGCGGCCTCGCCGGCCCCGAGGCGCTCAGCACCGCCGAACCGGCGCCGGCTTCATGGCTGGAGCTTGCCCATGCGGCGGACTATGTCGACCAGGTCGTCAACTGCCGCGTGCCCGAAAAGATCGAACGCGAGATCGGTTTTCCGATCGGCCCCCGCGTCTCGCTGCGCGCGCAGCTTGCCACCGGCGGCACGGTGCTGGCGGCGCGGCTGGCCTTGCGCCACGGTATCGCCTGCAACACTGCCGGCGGCAGCCACCATGCGCGGCGCGCGCAAGGCGCGGGCTTCTGCACCTTCAACGATGTCGCCGTCGCCGCATTGGTGCTGCTGGCCGAAGGCGCGGCACGAAACATCCTGGTCGTCGATCTCGACGTGCACCAGGGCGACGGCACGGCGGATATTCTCGCCGATGACCCGCGCGTGTTCACCTTTTCCATGCATGGCGACCGCAACTACCCCGTGCGCAAGATCGCCTCCGACCTCGATGTCGCGCTGCCCGATGGCACGGGTGACGCTGCCTATCTCGAGAGGCTCGCCGCCATCCTGCCGGAGCTGTCCGCCCAGGCGCATTGGGACATCGTGTTCTACAATGCCGGCGTCGACGTCCATGCAGATGACCGGCTTGGCAGGCTGTCGCTGTCGGATGACGGTCTGCGCGCCCGTGACGACATGGTCATCAGCCATTTTCGCGCGCAGGGCGTTCCGGTCTGCGGCGTCATCGGCGGTGGCTATTCCACCGATGTGCCCGCCCTTGCCGCGCGCCACGCCATCCTGTTCGAGGTCGCCGCAGGCTACGCCCGGTAGTTCTTCAAGCATGATCTCGGGACAAACGGTTTCCGTTTGTCCGAGAAAACCGGTTCCCACTTTTCGGGATCATGCTCTACTTCCGGTAGTTGGCAAGCCTGAGCAGGATGAAGGCCGGCACGACGATAGCCGCGCCCAGCAGGATATAGCCGAGGAAGCGGTCGATGGCGTGGAAGCCGAGATTCCACAGGTCCATGAAGAACTTCCGGATGCCGTAGAGCACATCCATCGGCGACCAGCCGAAGGCATTCATGACCAGGCCGACGAGGAAAGACACCACCAGCAGTTTCAGGATCACCTTGAGCGGCGAGTCGCCAAGAAAGCGCGTCAGTGCGGACAAGGCTCGTCTCCCGATTGAGGCACCCAGGCTCGAGGGCGTCGGCCAGACATACGCACTTGGCTTGTCCGCTTCAAGCCGGGAGTTTTGCGGGATGCCAACGGCCTGCACCGCGCGATTGCATGGCAGGCTTGTGCTGCCAAACGGACTAAACCCGCGCCAGACTGTTAAATTTGCGTAAACAACATCGCTTTAATTTATTGAAAACAAAGCGAAAAACCTTCATTTTTCGATTTCCCGCAATGTGCGTGCAATTTTCGCCTGCGAGACGGTCGGCGTCTTTCAGGCGATTGGCCGCGCGGGCGATCTGACCCCCTACCACAACTGGCGAAAGCCAGTCCCAGGACCGCGCAACCATCCCTGAAAGACACCAAATCGGAGCCCGACCGCCTCAACGGTCGAGTTCTTCGGGAAACCTGCGCATCGATTGCCGGATGCGCGCGTGTGTTGGAGTAATGCAGTGTTCTCTCAAGCAAAGATCATCCTGACGGCAAGTGCCCTTGCCATGTACCTCCTGGGGCCGGCGATGGCCGCCGACCTTTCGCCCGCCTACAATGATCCCCCCGCGTTCCAGTGGAGCGGCGCCTATGTCGGCGTGCATGGCGGCACGGCGTTCACCGGGATGCCGAACCCGTTTGCCGGCAGGAATGGTCTCAGCGGCGGCGTTCAGGCCGGCTACAACCAGCAGATGGGTCCAGCGGTTCTCGGTGCCGAGATCGAGGGCTCCTATCTGGGCGGCGCCGAGCACGACGTCCGGGGCGGCAAGATCAAGGAAAAATGGCGCGGTGCCGCCAAGGCCAAGGCCGGCTTGAGCTTCGACCAGACGCTGCTGTTTGGAACC
>NZ_RZRA01000483.1:0-4221 GCF_003998945.1 Mesorhizobium sp. M7A.F.Ca.CA.003.01.2.1
AGCAAGGATCTCGGCAAGAACGTCGGCGACGATTTCCGCGAGGGCAAGGTGACGCTTCCGGTCATTCTCGCCTATCGGCGCGGCACCAAGGCCGAGCGCACCTTCTGGAAGCGCGCCATCGAGGACAATGTCGCCGATGACGCCGGCCTGGAAAAGGCGACCGGCCTGATGACCCGCCACGGCGCCATTGCCGACACGATCGGACGCGCGCGCCATTTCGGCGAGATTGCCCGCGACGCGCTGGCGCCGCTCGAAGCGACGCCGCAGAAATCGGCGCTGATCGACGTCATCGATTTCTGCATCAGCCGGGTCAACTAAAGGCTGGACTTTCGCGACGCTATCTCTGGCCTGCGCTAAGAGGAAGTTTAGGAATTCGGTCCCGCCGTCTCGACAAGCCGCCCTGCCGCAAATTATCTATAAAACATGGCAAAGGGCACAGACGACACCATCGCGGTGCGCATCAGCAAGGTTCTGGCGGACCGCATCATTTCCGGTGCGATCGAGCCGGGGGCCAGGCTTCGGCAGGATCACATCGCCGAGGAATTCCAAACCAGCCATGTTCCGGTGCGCGAGGCCTTCCGCCGCCTCGAGGCGCAAGGGCTGGCCATCGGCGAACCGCGCCGCGGCGTGCGTGTCGCGTCTTTCGACCTGGGCGAGGTCAAGGAAGTCGCCGAAATGCGCGCCGCCCTTGAAGTGCTGGCGCTGCGCCACGCGGCGCCGCATCTGACATCGGCCATTCTCGATCTCGCCGAGGAGGCGTCCAAGGCTGGCGACAAGTCCCGCGATGTCCGGTCGTGGGAAGAGGCCAACCGCGCCTTCCACCGCTTGATCCTGTCGCCATGTGGCATGCCGCGCCTGCTCGCCACCATCAACGATCTGCACGCGGCAAGCGCCCGTTTCCTGTTCGCGGCATGGCGCTCGGAGTGGGAGACACGCACCGATCAGGACCATCGCGCGATCCTCGCCGCCTTGCGGCAGGGAAACACCGAATCGGCGGCCGTCACACTGGGGCGGCACGTCCAATGGATTGGCCGCAAGCCGGTCAGGACGGCTTCCGGAACGACGCGCGAAGCCTTCGCCATCGTAGGTTAGACGGCCTCCGCCAAAGCCAGGGCTTGCAATCTCCAGGGAAGTGTGGATTCGATAATAGATCGAAAACAGAAATTATCTATAATTTGAAATCGATCGAAGGAATCCCAATGACAGACGTCGCATTCTCGTCCAGCAAGCCGTCGTTCAGCCCGCTCCGGCTCCAGGATCGTTCTCTTGCCTGGCAGATTGGAGCCGTTGTGCTCGGCACCCTGTTCCTGGCGCTGTCATCCTACGTCGAAGTGCCGATGGTGCCGGTCCCGGTGACGATGCAGACCTTCGCCGTGACATTGGTCGGCGCGCTCTATGGCTGGCGGCTTGGCGCGCTCACCATCGCCGCCTGGCTGGTCGAGGGTGCGGTCGGCTTTCCCGTTCTGTCCGGAGGGGCAGCGGGTGCGGCGCATTTCGTCGGGCCGACGGCTGGCTATCTCTTCGCCTTCCCGCTTGTCGGCGCACTGGTCGGCTGGCTGGCCGAACGCGGCTGGAACGGCAAAAGGGTGATGCTTGCCTTCGTCGCCATGCTGCTTGGCAACCTTGCCTGCCTTGTGCTGGGCACAGCATGGCTTGCCGTCATGATTGGAGCCGAACAGGCCGTTACCTTCGGCTTCCTGCCGTTCATCGTCGGCGGCTTGCTCAAGTCGGCGCTGGGTGCCGCGACGCTCATGGCGCTTCGCGGCGGCAAGGCCAAGCTGGTCAATCCGTGACGATCAGGCTGCGCGCCCATCACCTCCTTTGCCTGCTCACCTATGTGGGCAAGGGATACAGCCCCGCCTTCACCGCCAATTATGATCGCGTAGCGGAGCGCCTGAGCCGGGGCGAGGACGTCCTCCTCGTTTCCGGCCCAGACGATGTCTGCGCCCCGTTGCTCGACGAGCCGGAACCGCACTGCCTCAACGAGAGCGTCGTCGAGCGGGACCGGCTCGCCGCGCAGGACGTGGAAGAATTGTTGGCACGGCCAATCCAGGTCGGCACCTGTGTTGATCTCGACACGGCGATGCTGGGCCGGATGCGGCAGGCGTTTTCGGCTGGCCTTGTACGCAAGGCCTGCGGCGGCTGCGAATGGAACGAACTGTGCAGCACGATAGCGGCCGGCGGCTACAGCGACACGCTGGTGCAACGGTCTGCCTCGCCAGGCAAGGGCTGATATTGGCCCGAGCCTTGGCGGTCGAAGCGGAGCCTCAGCGTCGAATCTGTGATATATTCGGCGCCGCGTAGGGCCATGGCCGAAATCCCAAGAGCGGAAAATTGGTGCCTGTCGCCATGATTTGTTAATCGGGTGCCCGGATTGTGAATTCGAGGCGGATTGAAGCGCGACCCCAAAAAGGCCATGCTTTGCCTGGAAAGATCGAGTCTACGCCGATCCCGCTGACGCGGAGATGGCGCCTGGCTGAAAGGGATACGATGCGGCAAGGACGTGCGCGCTGGCTGACAAGGCTGGCAATTGTGACAGGCATGGCGATCTCGGCTTTGCCGGCCTATGCCAAGCAAACCACCGAACCGGTCAAGATCACGTCGTTTTCGGGCGCCTATCTGGCAGCCCGGATCGCCGAAGGCGATAACGACCTCGACAGCGCCATCGCCTACTACAAGCAAGCATTGGCCTTCGACCCGAGCGACACCGGCCTGCAGCAGAGCCTGATGCTGTCGCTGATCGCGCAAGGGCGCTTCGACGAATCCCTGGTCTATGCCGACAAGCTCAAGGAAGTGCCTGACATCGAGCGTTTCTCTCGGCTGGCGCTCGCCGTCGATTCCTTCCACAAGAAGGATTTCACCAAGGCGCAGTACTGGCTCAAGCTGTCGCTGGAATCCGATCTCGACCGGCTGATCTCCGGGGTGATGTCCGGCTGGGCGCAGCAAGGCGCCGGCGAGCCTGCCGATGCGATGGCGTCCATCGACAAGCTGCAGGGGCCGGATTGGTTCGGCCTGTTCAAGTCGTTCCACCGCGCCCTGATCGCTGATGCATCCGGCATGCCCGAAAAGGCCGAGGCGATCTACGCCGCGACCATGCAGGATACCGCCGCCGGTGGTGCCGCTCCCGAAACCTGGATGCGCAACGCCCAGGCCTACGCCTCGTTCCTGGCCCGCAAGGGCGACAAGACCAAGGCGCTGTCGGTGCTCGATCAGGCCGAGGCGTTTTCGCCTGGCAAGCTGGAAATCGTCGCCTTGCGCGACCGAATTGCAAAAGGCGACAAGATTGCGCCCCTGGTGGCCGGCCCATCCGATGGCGCCTCCGAAATCCTGCTCGACCTCGCCACCGCGCTCAACCGTGGCGGCGGCGAGCCCTTCGTGCGCCTCTATCTGCAATATGCGCTTGCTTTGAAGCCTGATAGCGACGCTGCCCTTGTGCAACTCGCTGCCGTGTCCGAGCAATTGAAGGACGGCGAAGGCGCCATCGCGCTCTATCGCCGGATCCCCGCCGGTTCGCCGCTGAAGGAGCTTTCGGACCTGCAGCTCGGCCTCAACCTTGCCGATCTCGACCGTCACGAAGAAGCGATCACTCATCTGAAGGCTTTCGTCGACGCCCATCCCAATGACATGCGCGCCTATCTGGCGCTCGGTGGCGTCTATTCCTCGAAGGAGGATTTCCGTTCGGCCGCCACACTCTACGACAAGGCTGTCGAGGCGCTGAAGACGCCGACCGCAGCCAACTGGAACATCTTCTACCAGCGCGGCATCGCCTATGAGCGCCTGAAGGAATGGCCCAAGGCCGAGCCGAACTTCCGCAAGGCGCTGGAACTGTTCCCCGACCAGCCGCAGGTGCTGAATTATCTCGGCTATTCCTGGGTCGACATGAACATGAATCTCAAGGAAGGGCTGGCGATGATTCAAAAGGCCGTCGACCTCAGGCCGAGCGACGGTTACATCGTCGATTCGCTGGGTTGGGCCTATTTCCGCCTCGGCAGGTTCGATGACGCGGTGCGCGAAATGGAACGCGCCGTGTCGCTTAAGCCGGAAGATCCGGTTCTCAACGATCACCTCGGCGACGCCTACTGGCGCGTCGGCCGCAAGCTGGAAGCCACCTTCCAGTGGAACCAGGCTCGCGACCTGAAGCCGGATCCCGATGTGCTGGCCAACTTGCAGCAGAAGCTGATGAAGGGCCTGCCGCCGATCGAATCCAACACGGCGCAGGAG
>NZ_RZRA01000484.1:0-4208 GCF_003998945.1 Mesorhizobium sp. M7A.F.Ca.CA.003.01.2.1
GTCCAGCACCCTGATCGCCTTGGCGGGCGAGCCGACGATCAGCGAATTGTCCGGGAATTCCTTGCCCTCGGTAACCAGCGCACCGGCGCCGACCAGGCAATTCCTGCCGATTTTCGCGCCGTTCAGCACGATGGCGCCCATGCCGATCAGGCTGTTGTCGCCGATCGTGCAGCCATGCAGCAAGGCGCGGTGGCCGATCGTGCAGCCTTCGCCGATCGTCAGCGGGAAACCGGGATCGGTGTGCATGACCGTATGTTCCTGCACGTTGGTGTCGGCACCGATGACGATGGGCTCATTGTCGCCCCGGATGACGGCGCCGAACCAGAAGCCGGCATTGCGTCCGACCCTGACGTCGCCGATCAGCGTCGCATCGGGCGCGATCCAGTTCGAGTCCGCATCGGCGAAGCTGGGCTCTGTTCCATCGATCGCATAAAGCGGCATTCCTGGTCTCCGAATCGTCTCAAGCTGGCAGCTCGGACCCTAGGAGACGGACCGACCATGAGGCAATGGCAAGCACGACGACGCCCAGCGCCAAGGTCCACGCAATTGCCGTGCAGCCGCAGGACATCAGCGCCAACGTTGAAATGCGGCGCTGACGCCGGGCATCGATGGCGTCGTTGACCAGCATGAACGGTCCCGCACAGGCCGTGGCGAGCAGCGAGCGCAAGACATGTGACGGCGACACATAGGGTTCGGTGAAGGCGACCTTGCGGCCCGACACCAGTTCCATGGCCGATCCGGCCAGCCCGCAGGCCGTCAACCCGACGGCAAAAGCAAAGAGTGTGAGTTCCAGCGGTCCCATCTTAACTTTCCGTTTACCATGAAATTGCACAGTCGTTCCATGCAGGCTGCAAGAGCCATGCCGTGCGATGTGTGCCGCCCGGGGACACTGCAGGCGGACGGGCGGCCCGAGATCCGAGGACTGAGATGAAGCAGGCAGCGCTCGCCAACGAACTCACCGTGGTCGATTCCAGGCTGATGAAGCGGGTGCTCTACGGGTTCGCGGTGCTCGCCCTGTTGTCGGTGGCGATCAGCCTTGCCGGCAAATGGTTCGGCCATTCGATCGCCATGGCCGGATACACCGACGACGCAACAGCCCACCAGGTGGTGATCGGCAACAATGTCATCACGGTCCCGGCCAATGCCATCCGTTTCGCCCAGGCCCGGCGCGACGGCATCGCCTCGCGGCTCGACCTCTATCTGCGCTATCCCCAGATGGACGGCTACAGCGAGGCCGCGCGAGATGATTTCAACCATACGGGAACAGCCAAAAGCATCGTCTTCCTGTCCTTCGAACAGCAGATGATGTCGCGTGACATGAGCGGCCGCTTCGCGCCGATCTACAGCGCGCTGATCATCCGACCCGGCACTGCCGGGCCTGGCGGCACGATGATTTATGGTTTCAACGAGAAATCAGGCTATCTGAACGAGGTGCTGGTTGTCGGCAATCGCCCCGGCAAGGAGCCGTTCGTGGCCCGTTGCCTGAGCGGGCCGAGTGCCGACCAATCGCTGGCGCCCTGCGAGCGCGACATCCAGGTCGGCGACGAACTCAGCCTCACCTATCGCTTCCCAAGGGAGTTTCTGGGCGATTGGCAGGCGCTCGACGCGGCAATCGCCACCGAAGCCGGGCGCGTTCTGAAGGCGGGACGTTAAGAACGCTTCAAGGGAACCGGCTGGCCGGCCGCATGAGCCGGCCGACCGCAAGATTTGCTGGCTCAGGCCAGATCGATGTCGAGAATCGCCATCGAAAAATTGTAGTCGCCGTCGTCCTCGTCCTTGAAGACGATGCCGAGGAATTCGTCGCCGACATAGACCTCGGCCGAATCGTCCTTGCGCGGCCGCGCCTTGACCTCAAGCTTGGGGTTTTGGAAGACGCGCTTGAAATAGGCGTCCAGCTTTCTGATTTCGTCCGGCTTCAACAGTCTTCTCCGATCATCGGGCTTGCTCGTTCGAACGCGCTTCTGGCACGTCGACAATGGCGATGTAAAGGCAAGCGGCCTGATTAAGGTCTGTTGATATTCACGTGAGGCCGGCCTGCAAATGGCGGTTTCCTGCGCTTCCCCGTTCTACCGCGTCGCGGTAGAACTGTGCTCACGTACCCAAACGTACGCTCCGCTCCGGTTCTCGGAACCCACCATTTCGGCTCGGCCTGACCTGAATCTCAAAAGACCTTGGGCGAGAACAATCGCCCATGTCTGCCCACGGCCTCAGGCAGCGGACATATGACAATCAGATGTCGAAACTGACGACCTGATCCATCGTCTGCGACGGCAAAAGCTGGTCCATCTGGCGCGACGGCTGATCGCAGCCGGTCTCGCCGACGACGCGGGCCGGCACGCCGGCAACCGTCTTGTTGTGCGGCACAGGCGACAGCACCACCGAGCCGGCCGCGATCTTCGAGCAATGGCCGATTTCGATGTTGCCGAGTATCTTGGCGCCGGCGCCGATCAGCACGCCGTAGCGGATCTTGGGGTGGCGGTCGCCGCCGGCCTTGCCGGTGCCGCCCAGCGTCACGCCATGCAGGATCGACACGTCATCCTCGATGACCGCGGTCTCGCCGACCACGAGGCCGGTTGCGTGGTCGATGAAGATGCCCTTGCCAATGCGGGCGGCCGGGTTGATGTCGGTCTGGAAGACCGAGGACGAGCGGCTCTGCAGATAGAGCGCGAAATCCTTGCGCCCCTGGTTCCACAGCCAATGCGCCAGCCGATGCGTCTGGATGGCGTGGAACCCCTTGAAATAGAGCACCGGCATGATGAAGCGGTCGCAAGCCGGATCGCGATCGTAATAGGCCTGGATGTCGACACGCACCGTCGTCGGCCACTCCTTGTCGTCGGCCAGCATGGACTTGAAGGTCTGGCGGATGAGATCGGAGCCGATGTCCTGGTGCGCCAGCCGCTCGGCCAGCCGATGAATGACTGCTTCTTCCAGGCTGTCCTGGTTGAGGATGGTCGAATAGAGGAATGCAGCGAGCAGCGGGTCGCGGTTGACAGCCTCCATGGCCTCGTCGCGGATCGAACGCCAGATCGGATCGACCGGCTTCAATGCGCTGTGTCGGGAAATGCTGATGCTGTTCATCGCCGTCTCGTCCTGCGTCCTGCCTGGCTTGCCTGTTGTGCTTGCCTGCTGCCCGGCCGCACATATAAGCCAGATCATAGCACGATTGAACTCAATTTTCCTTAGTGCTTTGTCAAATGGATTTGGTTCGCGGGAATTCAAGCAGCCATGGAAAACGAACCCTTGATCGACGACGCGCTGAAAAGCGAGCTCTCAGGGCTCTACCGGGCACAGGGCCGCCACTACCACAACCTTGCCCATATCGAGGCGATGCTGGCGCTGGCTGGCGACTATCGAAGGTTGCTGGCCGATCCCGAGGCGATCGAAGCGGCGATCTGGTTCCACGATGCCGTCTATGACAGCAGGGCCAAGGACAATGAGGCGCAAAGTGCCGCCCTTGCCGAAAAAAAGCTGGCGGGCCGCACAGATCCTTCACGTCTCGACCGCATCTCGGCAATGATTGTCGCCACCGCCACGCACCAGGTGCCGCCGTTCGACGGCGCGACGGCCACACGGGACGCAAGTCTTTTCCTGGATATGGACCTGTCGATCCTGGGTGCCGCGCCGGACGCCTTCGACGCCTATGAGCGCGCCGTGCGGCGCGAGTACCACTGGGTGGAGGAGCTGATGTGGCGAGCCGGACGCAGTGCGGTCTTGAAGAGTTTCCTCGCCCGCCCGCATATCTTCCACACGCAAGAGTTTCGCCAGCGCTTCGAACCGCAGGCCCGGGAAAACATTGCGCGATCGCTGGCGGCCCTTGCAAACGGCTAAGGACAATCAGGATAGGCGCCTATCACGATGCCAAGCAGCCTCGTCCCCGACTACGGCACTGCTTCTCGCTGCCCGGGCCCTCCGCTCAGAGCGGATTTTCGGCATAGAACTCCAGCACGCGCTGCTTGAAGGTCTTGTCCCCGACGGCAAGCATATGATCGCGGCCCTCGATGTGGAAGGCCCTGGCGTTCGGCATCAACGCTGCAAGCTCATCGGGCGAGCCGCCTATGTCGTCGGTGGTGCCGACTGCGACCAGCGTCGGCTGGGCGATGCGGGCAACATCCTGCTCGCTCAGCAATTCGCGCGATTTGGCGATGCAAGCCGCCAAGGCACGGCGATCGCTGCGGGTCTGGTCGGCGAAGGCGCGAAACGACCGGCCG
>NZ_RZRA01000485.1:0-4200 GCF_003998945.1 Mesorhizobium sp. M7A.F.Ca.CA.003.01.2.1
GGCAAGTCGACGCTGTCGTCCTGCCTGCCCCGTTTTCACCGAAAAGGCAGTGGATCTCACCCTTGCGGATATCGAGATTAACCCCGTCATTGGCAATGACGCTGCCAAATCGCTTGGTAAGGTTCTGAACGTTCAGCAGGTCTTCCATTGGGTCGCACCGGGCTGCCTGGTTGATGTGTCTTACTTCACCTCGGCGGTGTTGAGCGGAACGACAAACTTGCCGGAAAGAATCTCCTGCCGCTTGGCAGATATTTCGCCCTTCACCGCCTGCGGGATCTTGCCGTCGAAATCATGATAGGGTGCGATGTCGGTGCCGCCTTCGGCCATCGAAAACCATTTCGGTTCGGCGTTGCCATTGAATTGCGCACCGGCCTTGTGTTTCAGCCATTCGCCGATGATCCAGTTGAGATCGGGCTTCCAGCTGATGATGGCGCTGGACGCAATGGCGTCGGGCGCGACCTTGCTCTGGTCGTTGATGTTGGCGAAGCACATGATCTTGTGCTCCTGGCAGGGCTTGAAATTGTCGGTCAGCATGAAAACGACGTCGGCGCCGGCCGCGATCTGCACATTGGCATGCTCAGCCGCCAGCGCATTGTCGGACCACGAGCCGATGAACGAAAGCCGATGCTGGATGTCCGGCCTGATCGACTTTGCACCCTCGAAGAACGCATTGATCTGGTCGTTGACGTCATTGGCTGGAAAGGTGCCGACGATGCCAACCATGCCTGTCTTGGTGGTATGGCCAGCCAGCATCCCAAGCAGGTAGGAAGGCTCATGCAGCCGCTTGTAGATCCAGTATTGATTTGGCCCGGCTGGGTGATTGCCGGAGCCGGTGACAACAAACATCAGGTCGGGGAACTCGACACTCAGCTTCTGGACCTGGTCCGAATAGGTGCCATGGCCCCAGATGATGTCGTATTCACCACTCTCTGCGTAGAAACGCATGGCGTTCTCAGCATCGTCTCCGTACAGCGGATCGGTATGTTCCCATGCAATCTCCAGCCCCTCGGGCCTTTCCTGTTTCAGTTGCTCAAGCGCGTCGAGCAGTGTCCGGTCCCAGCCGACGTCAGGCAGGTCCTGCAGGATAACAGCCAGTTTCAGCGTCTTTGGGACATCCGCGAATGAGCGTACAAGCCCCGACAGAAGCAGGGCGCCCGCCGTGCCCAGGATTGCCGTGCGTCGCGTAATGGTATTCGTCATCGCTTGATCCTCTCATTCCAGTCCGAGAACTGTCCAATGCCGCCCTGTCGTCATCCGGATGTTCTTGTCTTTTCCGGTTGCCTACTTGGAGGCGGCGATCGCCTGGACAACGTCCCCATGGCGTTGTTGGCAGCCGGTCTTCCGGCTTAGGTCCGAAACTTCCACGGCGAAGGTCGGCTAACAATGGCTGCGATTTCTTTCGCGCATATCCACAATTAATCATGTCCGAAAATGCGCCCATGACTAGAGCATAGTGCCGAAAAGTGTGAAGCGGTTTTCACGGACAAACGGAAACCGTTTGTCCAGACATCATGCTCTATCTCTTTGATCTAGAGGCGGATTCCGATTTCAGGTCGATTCGACCTGAAATAATCCGGCTCTAGTGTGCGCCGATACCGTTGCCGGCCACGACGCCATAACGCAGGCCCCTTTCGCGCAGCCAGCGGCGGTAGGCGGCCGACGCGGCGTCGGCGCGGATCGGCACCTCGGAACGGGAATCCAGCGGCAGCCTCTTCGGAACCTGATTCTCCAGGATCGGCTTGTCCTGACCCAGGATGGTCTGATGAAATCGCCTCCTCGACACAGGCGACGACATGCCAGTCGTTGAGCGCAACGGGATCGAGATGAGAGAAATTGCTCATGGTGCTGTCCAGCCTGGAATGTCTGTTGTCGGCGAACGGATCTGGCCAAGGCGCGACCGGCAACCAGGTTGCAAGACATCGGTCCGTTGCCTGACGCCGGATCAACCCTGATTGCCCGACAATTCATTTGTGCCTGGAAAACCGCCATGTCCGCTCTTGAGGAAAGCATATCGCCAGTTCACCCGCCCGGTTCTGGAGGCAATGCTTGCCTCGTCACCCGGAGGCACGTGGGCAACCATCAGGCGTTGCGCTTCTGCTCTCTGAGCTCGGTCGGTGAACAGTCGAACGCCAGCTTGACCTGCCGCGAGAAATGATAGGGGTTCTTGTAGCCGACCTGGTAGGCGATCTCGCTGATCGACAGTCCTGTCCGCTGCAGCAGATGCGTGCCGTAATCGAGGCGGCAACGCCACAGATATTTGGCCGGCGTCATGCCGAGATGTTTCTTGAACGCCGAGACCAGATATTGCGGACTGACGCGCACCTGCTGCGCCACCCGCTCGATCGACAGATCGGCGGCAAAGTTCTCTTCGAGGAAACGGCGTGCCTGCAGGATCGTCTGCGGGATCGGCCGCTCCGCCTCGATCACCTCGGCCTCGTAGATGAAGGCGTGGAGCAAGGCGTTGGTCAGCGACTCGCGAACACCACTGCGGCCGCCACGCTCGCCGAGGCCAAGATCAACACCCAACTGCATGAGGGTGTGGACCATCGGCGAGGCGACGATGAACGGCGCGAACTTCTCGCGCTCCTTGTACAGCCACGCCGCGTTCTGCGGCCGGCCATCGCACCAGCTGACATGGGTCAGCGTTTCCGGCGCCACCGACGTCATGTAGCGATCACGCGTGAGCGACAGAGCACATTGTCCTGCCTCCAGTTGCAGGACGCTGTCATCCGCCTCGAGCGTCAGGGATCCGACGTGGACAAGCATGAAGGCCAGATAGTCGCCACCGATCGGCCCGTAGTCGCCGCCATTCTCATAGGTTAGTTCGCCGAAGGTGTTCTCGCGGCTAAGGTCGATCGGTGGCAGGCGCATATCGGCTTCCCCCTGTCAGACTGCCGGTGCCATGCAAATGAAGTCGATCCGCGTTCCGGCTGCGTCTCCAATTGTCGAAGCTATGGCCTCGTGACGCAAGATACCGCCAATC
This sequence comes from Mesorhizobium sp. M7A.F.Ca.CA.003.01.2.1, assembly GCF_003998945.1. NCBI lineage: Bacteria > Pseudomonadati > Pseudomonadota > Alphaproteobacteria > Hyphomicrobiales > Phyllobacteriaceae > Mesorhizobium > Mesorhizobium sp. M7A.F.Ca.CA.003.01.2.1. The sequence goes on from NZ_RZRA01000485.1 coordinate 2,984, forward strand.
AACCTGCTCATGGCGGCAGACCGATGCTTCCACGCGCACAGGCCCAGGCTAGCCGAGGCGATCCGCCAGGCCAGAGAGGCCGCCCTTGAACGCTCGCTGGTCAACGGCTTGTCGAGATCGACGTCGAGCCGCGCTGGCCAGTCGTCGTCACTCGGGTGGGATCACACTGGTGGACATAGCCGGAATGAAGGGCGCCTTGGTCAAAGGCGCCCTTCGCATCGGCGGCGCGCTTCGGTCCTGGAGGTACGGACTCAAGCATTTTGAGAGGAGCCACCCGATGAGCTCACTGGGCCGGCTTGCCCAGCGAGCATTCGTATATTTCGGCGAAGTGCTACAACAATCCGCTAGAAGTCGCGCTGGAAGCGGAGGAGGCCGCCGACGCTATTCTCTTTCGTAGCGCCGACCCAGTTACGGTTGTCAATCTGGCCAAACTTGCCATCGTGGTTATAGTCAACTTCGGCCGTGACCGTGAAGCCGGGGACGACATCGTAGGCAACGTTTGCCGCGACACCGTAATTCTTGTCATCGTCAGCGGAAACCTGGAGATTGAACGAGGTCTTCTCGTTGAACTTGTAGGTGCCGCCTCCCCAGACTGCCCAGTTGCCGCCCCACTGCTTATAGAAGTTGCGGTCGATGTTCTTGTCGGTGCCGTAGCCGGCCATCAAGAACAGAGACAGAGCGCTCGAAGCGTTCACGTCCAAGCGAACCTTGCCGGCATATTCTTCGAAGGTGCTGTCATAAGCAGCGACGCCCGTGATCGCGCCCCAGCCCTGCGTGTACTTCACGCCGCCGACGACATGCGGGACATAGCTGTCGATCGTGTCGTAACCCGAACTGATGTACGTGAAAGGCGGGACGCCGGTCGGGCCAGCGCTGCCGCTACCTTCTTCGAGGGAAACCACGCCCGACAAACCGTTGCCGAGGTCGAAGTAGTACTGGACGACGTTGCTGTCGAAGCCGCCATAGGGGACGATCGTGTCGTTGATGACGTTGCCGGCGTAACCGATGAAGGTGTCGAAGGCCGGGTCGTCCTTACCGACGCGCAGACCACCGAGCTGGATCCAGGCGAAGTTCAGCGTAATGCCCGTGTTGCGGGCCTGCCAGTTGTTGCGGCTGTCGTTGGTCGTGGCCTGGTTGGCATAGTCGCCGAAGCTGTTGCCGAAGTTGAAGCGGGTCTCGGTGTAGGTCTTCAACGTGCCGAGTTCGGTTTCCTGGCC
>NZ_RZRA01000486.1:0-4196 GCF_003998945.1 Mesorhizobium sp. M7A.F.Ca.CA.003.01.2.1
TACTGGCACTTCTGTCGCGCGGTGACCTCACCGTTTCCGATCTTACCGAAATTCTCGGCCAGTCGCAGCCGCGCGTTTCGCGGCACCTGAAGCTGCTTCTGGAGGCAGGGCTGATCGGCCGCTACCAGGAAGGGTCCTGGGCCTTCTTCCGCCTGTCGGATGCGGATTCCGCGCGTGACTTCGTCATGGGCCTGGTTTCCGGCATTCGCGGCGCCGATCCGCAGGTCGAGCGCGATCTTGAGCGCCTGGCCTCGGTCAAGCGCAAGCGGCAGGACCGGGCGGTCGAGTATTTTTCCGTGAATGCGGCAAGCTGGGACCATATCCGCTCGCTTCATGTGCCGGACCGCGCCGTCGAAGCCGCAATGCTGAAACTGGTCGGCAAGCGGCCGTTCCAGTCGATGCTCGATCTCGGCACCGGCACCGGGCGGCTGCTCGAAATCTTCTCGCCGCTCTATCGGCGCGGTGTCGGGATCGACATGTCGCGCGAGATGCTGACCGTGGCGCGCGCCAATCTCGACAAGGCCGGCGTTTCGAACGCGCAGGTTCGGCAGGGCGACATCTTCGCGCCGCCGGTCGAGCGCGATGCCTTCGATCTCGTCACCATCCATCAGGTGCTGCACTATCTCGACGATCCCGCCCGCGCCATCCACGAGGCGGCGCGGCTTTTGCGTCCGGCAGGACGCCTGGTCATCGTCGATTTCGCGCCGCATGCGCTGGAATTCCTGCGCGAGGAGCATGCGCATATGCGGCTCGGCTTTTCCGACCGGCAGATCGCCGACTGGTTTTCGGAAGCCGGCCTCGATCTCGAAGATGCCCAGGAGTTCGAGCCGCGCGGTGGCAATGAGGCGAGGCTCACTGTGAAACTCTGGCTCGGCCGCGATCGGCGCCTGCTGATTGCCGATCCTTCCAACGACACAAGGCAGGCCAAAGCGAACTCGATGGGGGAAATCGCATGAACCAGTTCCGCTTTTCCCGCCGCCCCGACATCGGCGACAAGGTCAGGGTTTCCTTCGAATTCTTCCCGCCGAAGACGGACGAGATGGAAGCGAGGCTGTGGGAGACGGTCACAAGGCTGGAGCCGCTGAAGCCGAAATTCGTCTCGGTGACTTACGGCGCCGGCGGCTCGACACGGGAGCGCACCGCGCGCACTGTAAAGCGCATCCTGACGGAAACCGGTATTCCTGCAGCGGCGCATCTGACCTGCGTCGGGGCAACGCGCGACGAGGTCGATGCGGTCATCCAGGATTACAAATCGATCGGCATCAACCGGTTCGTGGCGCTGCGCGGCGACCCGGCCTCCGGCGTCGGCGAGCCCTACCGGCCGCATCCCGGTGGCTACGAGAATGGCGCGGAACTGGTCGCCGGGCTCAAGACGATCGCGGATTTCGACATCTCCGTCGCGGCTTATCCGGAAAAGCATCCGCAAAGCCCCGATTTCGCCACCGACATCGAGATGCTGAAGCGCAAGGTCGACAATGGCGCGACGCGGGCGATCACCCAGTTCTTCTTCGACAACGATCTCTACGAGCGCTATGTCGAGCGCGTTCGCCGCGCCGGCATCTACATCCCGATCGTGCCGGGCATCCAGCCGGTTCACAGTTTCAAGCAGGTCGCGAACTTTTCCGCGAGGGCGGGCGCGCATGTGCCCGGCTGGCTGGCGGAGCGTTTCGAAGGCCTCGACAAGGACCCGCAGACGCATGCGCTGGTGGCATCGGCGGTGGCAGCCGAACAGGTCATGGACCTGGTCGAGCGCGGTGTCGGCGATTTCCACTTCTACACCATGAACCGCGCCGATCTGGTCTTTGCCATCTGCCATATGATCGGTATTCGCTCGCACGAGGCGGCGGCCGCCGGATCAGCCGCGGCATGAGGTCGGGCTCAACAACAAAAGGCCGGGAAAAACCCGGCCTTTTGAATTGGTTGGACTATTTGGGTGCTGGTCTTCCCCGCTTTGGCGGTCAGGGAAGGAAGCCCATAATGAGGGCTCCGATAAAGGCGAACGCAGCACAGATCATCAATGCGTTGATAGGCCTCGTAAGTCCCATGACATAGCCTCCTCTTAAAGAGCTATGTCATGGAGTCTAGGTTCATTTGTGCCACAGGCAAGCGGAAAATGTGCTGCATTGCGACGTGATTGTGAAATCCGCGACATGTCTTTTGCCGTTAGGCTTTGAAACTCCTAGGCAAATACCGACTTCAGACCTGTGAATAAAATGTGGCCGGCTCGTGTCGCTGCCGTGTCATGGCAGCGCTACCGCCGCGAAAGTCGAATGCGACTTTCGCGGCGATGTGGGGGTTCAAAGGACGCGCTAACGTCTTCCAAGGACGCGCCCGTCGATGGTGATGAGGCCGAGCGCGATCAGCACCACCCCGCCGATTTCGAACAGCTCCAGCCGCTCGCCTAGGAACAGGAAGCCGAGCAGCATGGCGCTGGCCGGCACAACAAGCGTGACCAGCGAGGCGTTGGTAGCGCCCGCCGAGGCGACGAGGTTGAAATAGAGGATGTAGGCGACGGCTGTGGACAGAAGTGCCAGCGCCAGCACCGCCGCCCAGACCGGCGGCGAGGCCGAGAACAGGCCGGATGGGCCGTAGGTGAAGAGCACGATCGGGATCATGATGATGGTCGAAGCGGTCAACTGCCCGGTGGCGACGACCGGCGAGGGCACGCCCTTGAAGCGGCGGGCGACCATCAGCGCAATGCCATAGGACAGTGAAGCGCCGATCAGCGCGAATTTGGCCCAGACCGGGCCGCCGAGCCCGGCAAGCAGGCCGGGGCCGATCATGACGGCCGTACCGGCGATGCCGAGCGCAATGCCGGCGAGCTTGTTCCAGGAGAGCTTTTCGTCCGATGTCAGCGCATTGGCGAGAATCAATGTCCAGAACGGCGTCGTGGCGTTGAGCACCGAGGCGACGCCGGCGCCAAGCTCCGTCTGGCCGGCGAAGATCAGCGAAAAGGGCACCACATTGTTGGTGAGCGCCAGCAGGAAGAACAGGCCTGCATGCGGAAGCGCGAGGCGGAAGGACGGGCCGCACAGGCCGAGATAGATCTGTAGCGCGATCGCGGCGATGGCGACGCGAAACAGCACCAGCACCAGCGGGGGGAGTTCGGCCACCGCGATGCGGGCAAAGAAGAACGAGCCGCCCCAGATCGCGCCGAGCAGCAGGAGCTGCCCCCAGTCCTTGAGCACCATCGGCCCGCGCGGTGCTGATGTCGCGGCTATTGTCATGTGAGTCGCCCTCCCAGACGGCCTGAATGCCAGTCAGTCAGGCAGAAGCCATATCGGACTCAGTGACAAGAGCCACCCGAAACCTGATCGCTGGCAAACGTTGCTGGCAAAGACCCAGCGCCCCAGCGTCAGCCGCACGAGACACAGAATTGTTTTCATTAGCCGCTAGCTTGGATTAATTGTGCGCAGCCGAAGTGAGGATTCGTCCATGCAGCGATTCGAGAATGCCCGCGAGGCGGCACTGGCGCTTCGTCCGGACGATCCGGTCTATTGCTTCCGCCCGCAAGTGCTGATGGCGGATGCCAGGCAGTTCATGGGCATGTTCCCCGGCAAGACCGCCTATGCGGTCAAGACCAATGGCGAGCAGATCGTGCTGAAGACGCTGGTCGAAGCCGGCGTCAAGGCTTTCGACGTCGCTTCGCCGGGCGAGTTCGCCGCCGTGCGTGCCGTTTCCCCCGATGCCGAGATGCTCTACATGCACCCGGTCAAGGCGCAGTCGGACATCAAGCTGGCGCTGGAGAAATACGCCATCCGCGTCATTTCGCTCGATCATGAGGACGAGATCACCAAGCTGACGCGAGTGGTGCGGGCTCTCGACATCGATCCGGGCTCGATCAGCGTGTTCGTGCGGGTGCAGACCAAGGGGCATGCCGCCTACGAACTGTCGAAGAAGTTCGGCGCCGGGCCGGCGTATGCCGTCGAGCTCGCGGAGCGGCTGAGCCGTACCGGCTACAAGGTCGGCCTGTGCTTCCATGTCGGCAGCCAGATCGAGGATCCCGATACCTATGAGCGGGCGCTGGCTTCCGCCGACTGGGTGCGCAACCGGCTGACCTTCGATATTGCCGGGCTCGATGTCGGCGGCGGTTTCCCCGCCGAATACGGCCACGACCCTAACCGCAAGCAGATCGAGATGCCGTCGCTTGGCCAGATCATGTCGCGGCTGTCGGGCGATCTGAAGGAGTATCAGTT
>NZ_RZRA01000487.1:0-4195 GCF_003998945.1 Mesorhizobium sp. M7A.F.Ca.CA.003.01.2.1
GCCCAGATCCTTGCCGGCCTTGGCCAACCCATGGATGGCATCGATACCCCATTTCTCGCTTTCCGGCAGCGCCGCGGTCAAGACACCTGCCTGCCGCATCCAAAGCAGCGCCCGTGACGGATCGGGCGCCGACAAAAGTTTCTTCAGTTCCGACCAGATGCGCTCGGACGAAAGCTGGGCCAGCCCTTCCTTCAGACGGGCGCAGGCTTTCAGCCCCTCGGCGTCGGGCCGTCCGTCGCCGTACCAGGCGAAGAAGCGGAAGAAGCGCAGGATGCGCAGGTAGTCTTCGCGAATGCGCGCTTCCGGGTCGCCGATGAATCGCAGCCGGCGCGCCTCGATGTCGGCAATGCCGCCGACCAGGTCGACCACCTTGCCATCGGCCTCGGCATAGAGCGCGTTGATGGTGAAGTCGCGCCGCTCGGCATCGAGCTTCCAGTCGCGCCCGAACGACACTTTCGCGCGCCGCCCGTCGGTTTCGATATCGGCGCGCAAGGTGGTGATTTCATAGGGCTTTCCGCCGGCAACCACGGTGATCGTCCCATGCTCGATGCCGGTTGGCACCGCCTTGAACCCTTCCGCTTCGGCGCGGCGGAGGGTTTGCTGCGGCAAGCAGGTGGTGGCGATGTCGATGTCGGCGACCGGCTGGTCCATCAGCGTGTTGCGCACCGCGCCGCCGGCGACTCGCGCCTCTTCACCGCCTTCGGCCAATGCGAACAGCAGGCGCTGTAGATGCTTGTCGGTGAGCCAATCGGCCCTGCCCGCGATCGAGACACTCACGCATAGAGCCTTTCATAGAGAGTACGAATGATGCCGGCGGTGACGCCCCAGATGCGCCGGTCGCCGTAAGGCATGTCGTAGAAGAACCATTCGAGATCGTTCCACATACGGCTGTCGCGCTTGTGGTTGGCCGGGTCCATCAGGAAGCGCAGCGGCACTTCGAAAGCGGCATCGACCTCGTCTGCGTTGAGCGTCAGTTGGAAACCGGGCCGCACGATGCCAAGCACCGGGGCGATGCGGTAGCCGCTGCCGGCGACATAGTCGGGCATGCGGCCGATGATCTCGATGCCATCTCGGCCAAGCCCGATCTCCTCGAAGGTCTCGCGCAGCGCCGCCGCCTCAGGGCTCGGATCGGTCGGATCGATAGTGCCGCCGGGAAAGGCCACCTGCCCCGAATGGCTGCGCAGCTTTTCGGCCCGTTTGGTCAGAAGAACCGTCGCATCGCCCTCATGATCGACCACCGGGATCAGCACCGCGGCATTGCGCAGCGCCTTGCCCTGGTTGAGGCGCGGATGGCCGGGGTTGAAGCGATGGTCGCCATAGTCGTCGTCGCCTGCATGTGCATCGGGCTGCACGGCAAAGCGCGCGCGAAAATCCGCGGATGAAAACGGCGCCGGCGTCACCTGGTCCATCACGCGCTCAGCCGCTTCAACTGGTCCGCCGGCATGATCGGGAACACGGCGCCCTTGGAGCGCACCGCGAACATCGTCTCGCCGCCGATTTCGATCTCCTCGCCATGCCCGACCAGTTCATACATCACCGGCCGCGCCACCAGCGCCTCCAGACGGCCACGCACCAGCACATAGGGCTTCAACCCGCCGGTCTCGTTCTCATCGACAAACCGCAGCGGCCGTTCCGGCCCGGCTTCGACGACGTCGCCGACATTGGTGCGGAAGGTGATTGTCTGCGCCTCGCCGCTGCCCGAAACGTCCATTTCGACGGCGATGAACGGCGCATCGGCGACGCGGATGCCGACCTTTTCTACCGGTGTCACCAGATAGGTCCTGCCATCGGCGTCCTTGCGCAGCACCGAGGAGAAAAGCTGCACCAGCGGCATGCGCCCGATCGGCGTGCCCAGATAGAACCAGGTGCCGTCGGCCTTGATCTCCATGTCCAGATCGCCGCAGAAGTCGGGATTCCAGCGTTCGACAGGTGCCGCGCCCTTGCCGGCACGGGCGGCGCGCGAGATCAGCGCCTCGAGACCACGCGCCTCGGTGGCATCAGTCAGGCTTTCTTCACGATGTCCCAAGGGTCCCGTCATGGTCACGAAATAGTCACTGTTGTTCCGCTTGTCAGCCTAAGTCTGTGATTTAAGTTTCGATGTAGGCGCCACGCGAGGCCGAATCGCGGCAACTTATGGTATGGTGCAGCCGTTGTTCCAGCCATGGTATTCCAACCACAAGGATCGATGCGGCATGAGCGTGATGGTCAAGGAAAGCCCGATCAGCGAAAAGGACATGATCGCCGAGGCCGAGAAGGCGCTTGCCGACATCTCCCGGATCCGCGACGGGGTCGGCCGGGTCATCTTCGGACAGGAAAGCGTCGTCGAGCGCACGCTGGTGGCGCTGCTGGCCGGTGGCCATGCGCTTTTGGTCGGCGTGCCGGGTCTCGCCAAAACCAAGCTGGTCGAAACACTTGGCATCGTGCTCGGCCTCGATTCGCGTCGCATCCAGTTCACGCCGGATCTGATGCCGTCCGATATCCTCGGCTCCGAAGTGATGGAGCAGGACGAGACCGGAAAACGCTCCTTCCGCTTCATCTCCGGGCCGATCTTCGCCCAGCTGCTGATGGCCGACGAGATCAACCGCGCGTCGCCGCGCACTCAGTCGGCGCTGCTGCAGGCCATGCAGGAATACCACGTCACCATTGCCGGCGCCCGCCATGACCTGCCGGCGCCCTTCCACGTGCTGGCAACCCAGAACCCGCTGGAGCAGGAGGGCACCTATCCGCTGCCCGAGGCACAGCTTGACCGCTTCCTGATGCAGGTGGACATCCTCTATCCCGAAATCGAGGCGGAGCGCCGCATCCTTCTGGAAACCACCGGCATCGAGGACGCGAAAGCGCAAAACGTGCTGCAGCCGGTGCGGCTGAAGGAGATCCAGACGCTGATCCGCCGCATGCCGGTGCCTGAAAGCGTCGTCGAGGCGATCCTGACGCTGGTGCGCTCGGCGCGTCCCGGCCAAGGCAATGCCGAGACCGATAAGAACGTCGCCTGGGGTCCCGGCCCGCGCGCCAGCCAGGCGCTGATGCTGTGCACAAGGGCGCGCGCGCTTTACGACGGACGGCTGGCGCCCTCGGTCGACGACGTCCGTGCGCTGGCCGAGCCGGTGCTGCAGCATCGCATGGCGCTGACCTTCGCCGCCCGCGCCGAAGGCACCAGCGTGCGTGACGTGGTGGCGAAACTCGTGAAAGGGATTTGATGCCGCGCATCGGCGAGGTCCAGGCTCCGGCAGCGACGCGCGACGCGCTCGCCCGTGGCCGGTTGCGGGCCTCGCTTGTGCCAGACCTGCTGGTCGAGGCGCGCCGTATCGTCAACACCGTGATCGCCGGCTGGCACGGCCGCCGCAAGCGCGGCATCGGCGAGAATTTCTGGCAGTTCCGGCCCTATGTCGAGGGCGATTCCTCGCGCATCGACTGGCGCCGCTCGGCCCGCGACGACCACACCTATGTGCGCGACCGCGAATGGGAAGCCGCCCATACCGTCTGGCTGTGGGCCGACCCCTCGCCGTCGATGCTCTACAAATCGACAGGCGCCAGCGTTTCCAAGCAATCGCGCGCGCTGGTGCTGGCGCTGGCCATGGCCGAGCTGTTGTCGCGCAGCGGCGAACGCATCGCCTGGCCGGGCCTCACCGACCCGTTCACCGCCCGCAACGGCGCCGAACGAATTGCCGCCCAGTTGATGCATGCCGGCGAGCTGCCGGCAAAACCCGACCTGTCCGACATCAGGCGCTTCTGCGACATCGTCATCGTCAGCGACTTCCTCGATCCCGTCGAGGAGACGATGGCCTGGCTCGACGTGCTGGCCCGCCACGGCGTGCGCGCCCACCTGATCGAGGTCGCCGACCCGGCCGAGGAGACCTTCCCCTATGCCGGCCGCACCGAATTCACCGATCCCGAGACCGGCGACAAGCTGACCGCCGGCCGCGCCGAAATGCTGGGTGATGAGTATCGCCTGCTCTACACCGCCCGCCGCCACGAACTGGCCGCCTGGTGCAAGCGGCTTGGCTGGAGCTTTACCGTCAACCACACCGATCGGCTCGCCTCCGACGCGCTGGTGCGGCTGCACATGGCGATGACCACTGATGGCCCCTCGGTCAGGCCGACCGCTGGCGGTCGTGCAGGCATCGCTGGTGGCGATCGGCCAGGAAAGGCTGTCGCATGAGTTGGCTGCCGCTCTCCTTTGGCGCCCCCATGGTGC
>NZ_RZRA01000488.1:0-4190 GCF_003998945.1 Mesorhizobium sp. M7A.F.Ca.CA.003.01.2.1
GCGACATCTCCGCCTTCGTGCCCGACGGCGCGCCTCCAGGCATGGTCGCCGCGGGTGCCGCCAATGGCGATTTCGGGCTCGGCGCCTGCCTGAGCCAGGGATTTGCCGCTGGCGCGGCAGCGGCCCGTGACACGGGGCACAATGGTACGGCGGGCGCCGCGCCTGCCGCCGATGACGAGGCTTTTTCGCTGACGCCGCTCTGGCATGTCGCCGGCAAGGGCAAAGCCTTTGTCGACCAGCAACACGACGTCACCGCGTCCGACATCGAGCTGGCGCAGCGCGAGGGTTTTGAATCGGTCGAGCATCTGAAGCGCTACACCACGCTCGGCATGGCGACCGACCAGGGCAAGACCTCGAATGTCGCCGGCCTCGCCATCATGGCTGCGGTCAGCGGCCGTTCGATCCCCGAGACCGGGACAACGATCTACCGGCCGCCTTACGTGCCCGTCGCCATCGGCGCCTTCGCCGGCCATCACCGCGACGAGACTTTCCATGCGACGCGGCTGACGCCGTCGCATCACTGGGCCGTGGAACAAGGTGCTGTCTTCGTCGACACCGGCCTGTGGAAGCGGGCGCAGTGGTACCCCCGCGCGGGCGAGAAGGACTGGCTGGAATCGGTGACGCGCGAGGTCAAGGCGGTGCGCTCAGGCGTCGGATTCTGCGATGTCTCGACGCTCGGCAAGATCGACGTGCACGGTCCGGATGCCGGCGCCTTCCTCGACCGCGTCTACATCAACACCTTCTCCAGTCTTGCAGTGGGCAAGGCGCGCTACGGTCTGATGCTGCGCGAGGACGGCATCGTCTATGACGACGGCACCACGTCGCGGCTGGCCGAAGACCACTATTTTCTCACCACCACCACGGCCAAGGCCGGTCTGGTGATGCAGCATCTCGAATTCTGCCGCCAGGTGCTGTTCCCGGAGCTCGACGTGCAGCTCACTTCCGTCTCCGACCAGTGGGCGCAGTTCTCGATCGCCGGACCGAGCGCGCGGGAGTTGCTGAAACAGATCGTTGATGAGTCCGAGGACCTTTCCAACGAAGGCTTTCCGTTCATGGGCGCGCGCGAAGTGACGTTGCGCGGCGGCCTCAAGGCGCGGCTGTTCCGCATCTCGTTCTCCGGCGAAATGGCCTTCGAGATCTCGGTACCGGCACGCTTCGGTGATGCGATGGCACGCAATCTGATGCTGGCCGGCGCGCCATTCGGCGTGACGCCTTACGGCACCGAGGCGCTCGGCGTCATGCGCGTCGAAAAGGGCCACATCGCCGGACCGGAACTGAGCGGCACGACGACAGCGGCCGATCTTGGTCTGGGCAAGATGATGTCGACCAAGAAAGACTATATCGGCCGCGTCATGGCCGGACGCGAGGCGCTGGTAGCCCCAGATCGCCAGGTCGTCGTCGGCATCAAGCCGACGGACGAGACACGCCGGTTGCGCTCCGGCGCACACATCATCCCGAAGGGGCAGACGCCCGGCCCCGGCAACGACCAGGGCTATGTCACCTCGGTCTGCTTCTCGCCGACGTTGGATCAGTGGATCGGGCTCGCGCTTGTCGAACGCGGCCGCGAACGCATCGGCGAGATCGTGCACGCGCATGATCCATTGCGCGGCGAAGACTATGACGTCGAACTCTGCAATCCCGTCTTCTACGACCCGGATGGAGGGCGCCAGCGTGGTTGAGTTTTCCTGGGTTTCTCGCAGCCCACTCGAGCATGCGCTTGTCACCGGTACAGATGGCGCACGCGGTATCGAGGCCGGCATTTCGCTGACCGAGATCCGCAATTTTGATCTGATCCAGGGGATGGCGCGGCGCGGCCAGGCGGCCGAGCTGGGACAAGCCGCCAAGGCTCGGTTTGGTGTTGCTGTCCCTGATGCGCCGAAGGCGGTGCGGACTTCGGACGCAACGCTGATCTGGTCGGGACCGGACCAGTTCTTCGTGCTGTCGAAGGGCGGCAAGCACACGATGCAGACGCTGGAGCCCGCATTGTCCGGCTCGCTGTCGGACCAGTCGCATGCGCGGGTTCTGGTCAGCATCTCCGGCGCCAAGGCGCGGACAATGCTGGCGAAACTGTCGTCGATCGATTTGCATCCCGATTCGTTTCCGGTTGGCGCCGCCGCCGCGACGTCGATGGATCACACCAGCGTCACGCTCTGGCGCGACAGTGATCGGACGGATGGGCAGGCGGTGTTCAACGTTCTGATGTTTGCGACGTTTGCCGAGAGCCTTTGGCATACGATGCTGGATTCGGGCGCGGAGTACGGCGTCGACATCAACCATACAGAGAGACTGGCTTAGCCTTGGCTAGTCTTCCCTTCTCCCACAACAAGGGGAGAAGGCAAAGCGCGCCACCTCCGCCTTGCCAAACCCAACCGCACTGCTATTCTTGCTGCTAAAATAATTTCACGCACAGGCAAACTTGTTTCTCGAACCGCAAGGCTGAGATGAGCCAGTCGCCCTACCCCGCAATTGCTGCCGGACCGCCCAAGCCTAGCCTCATCCTGAGGCCGGGCCAGATCGCGCTGCCGCCGGGCATGGAGCGTTATACGATCCAGGGCAACGGCGCGGTGCTGATCGACATCGAGGCCGGCGACGCGATCACCGTGCGCAATGTCGAAGGCGGCCAGGCCTGCGAACTTCTGGCCTGGGACAGGACCGGCGCGACCGATCCCGGCATTTTTGGTGAAGCATCGAACAGCAACGCTGCCGGCATCAAAGCGCTGCTCATAGAGGGCGACGACAGTCTCGCATCCCTGCGGAGCGGGCTCGCCCGCCGGCAGGTGCAGCTTGACCACGCCAGGGCGGTGCGGGTGTTCGGCGTCACGACACCGGCCGGCACCGAGCAGGCTTTCACCGTCGCACGCGATGGTGCGGTGCTGATTGCCGCCCCCGGCGGGCCGATGCTGGTCGATGGTCATGACACGGCGACACCGCTGACCGTCTTCGTTCGCCGCGCCACGATCCGCCCGGCGGCGAAATCGGTATTGGCTGATCCGCTTGCCGACCCGGTGCTCGATTTGCGCGTCCATTCGGCGACCGCGGAGGCCTATTTCGTTGGGGCTGGCGACTATCTGCAGATCATCGATGTCGACGGGCGCCAATGCACCGATTTCCAGTGCTTTTCGGCGCGCAAGCTGGACAGGGGACTGGATCATCCGCTCGACGTGACGACGACGCGCACGCTCATGGGTGCGAGCTACCCGATGCCCGGCCTGCATTCCAAATACTATGACCAGGACATGGAGCCGCTGGTCGAGGTGGTGCAGGACACATGCGGCCGGCACGACGCCTTCGCGCTCGCCTGCGCCGCCAAATATTACGACGACATCGGCTATCCCGGACACACCAACTGTTCGGAGAATTTCAACGGCGCTCTGGCCGGCAAGGGCGTCAATCCCCGCGCGGGCTGGATGGCGATCAACTTCTTCTTCAACACGGCGATCGACGCGCATGGCGTCATGGTGTCCGACGAGCCGTGGTCGCGGGCGGGCGACTATGTGCTGCTCAGGGCGCTCACCGACATCGTTTGCGTTTCCTCCGCCTGCCCCGACGACACGACGCCGGCCAATGGCTGGAACCCGACCGACATCCATGTGCGGACCTATTCCGGCCAGCACAAATTCTCGCGAGCGATCGCCAGACGCATGACGCCCGATTCGGAACCGAAAATGACCCGCGAGACCGCTTTTCATTCGAGCTTTGCCAAGCACACCCGCAACTTTCAGGAGTACAAGGGCTATTGGCTCGCCAATTCCTTCGCCAAGGACGGGCCGATCGCCGAATACTGGGCCTGCCGCCAAGACGCGGTGATCATGGACCTGTCGCCGCTGCGCAAGTTCGAGGTCACCGGCCCGGATTCCGAAGCGCTGCTGCAATACACGCTGACCCGCGACGTCAAGAAGCTTGGCGTTGGCCAGGTGGTCTATTCGGCCATGTGCTACGAGCATGGCGGCATGATTGATGACGGCACCCTGCTGCGGCTGGGCAAGGACAATTTCCGCTGGGTCGGCGGCGACGATCTGTCTGGCGAGTGGCTGCGCGAGACGGCGACAAAACTCGGCCTCAATGTCCTTGTGCGTTCCTCCACCGACCAGATGCACAATGTCGCCGTGCAGGGACCGAAGAGCCGCGACATCCTCAGGGAGGTGATCTGGACCTCGCCGCTGCAGCCGTCGATCGACGAACTCGAATGG
>NZ_RZRA01000489.1:0-4185 GCF_003998945.1 Mesorhizobium sp. M7A.F.Ca.CA.003.01.2.1
CGGAGACGTCAAGCCGCTTGCCTATGAGGCAACGACGGGCGCACCGCGAAAGATCGCCACGGCGGCAGCGACAATTTCCGCATTGTCCTTGGCTGTCTTGCCATCGGCGAGCGTCTTGCCGTCTTCCAGACCGACCCGTGTCGACCAGCGCTGGCGATGCGCAAGCTCGACGAGGGGCCAGACAGTCGTGTCGACGCCATGCAGCAGGATCGGCCGCCCTACCCCGGCGCGCTCGAGTACGGCGGCGATGCCATGCGCTTCATCGAGTGCAGCGGACAGGTCGGGGATATCGATCTCGATCAGAATGCGCAGCACCTGGTTGTGGCCAGGAAGCGCTACGAAGCGCTCGGCATCGGCGACGACGGCTAGCCCCGCCTCGATGCCTACACCACGCTGGCGCAGCAACTCCATCACGGCGGGCGCATCCGGTTCGGACAGGTTGACCGAAGCATAGTCAGGCAGGTCTCGCCAGCCGGCGATCGCCGCTCGGGTCCGCTCGACGTCGTTCTCGGTCCAGGCGCCGGTCGACACGCCAACCAGTGTTCCCGGGCAGGTCCGGCGCACCGCCAGCACCGTGGCGTCGACGGCTGCCAGGCTTTCGCGTCCGTCGGTGCCGCGCGGATGGATATGCAGTTCGGCCGCTCCAGCGGCGACGCAGGCTGCCGCATCGCTGGCCATTGCCTCGGCAGTCAGCGGCAGCTTCGGGTGGAAATCGCGCGGACGCGCGCCGTTGATGCAGGCCTGGACGATCATCGATGTCACCTTGCGCAAGGGGCCGCAGTGTAGCTGTGCGGCGTTGAAACTGCCAATCTCCCCCTCGTAGGGGAGATCGGCAGCTTCAACGCCGCGCGTCTGCTCACAACATTCGGCGGCATTTGAATAAAAGCCGCTTGTGGATATTTACCCGGCGTTCCCTCGTCTCCGGCAAGCTCTTTTTAGGGCGGGATCATGGAGGGACCATTGACCAGCGATTTTTCAGCCGCCCGCATCCACCTCGAACGCGCCTATCATTATCTGCAGGGCAATGACGAGACGAGCCGTGCCGCCTGTGACGCGCTCGATCTGTTGATCGAAGCGGTGACGGAGGCGCAGCACAGGCGACCCGAGGCTGGAGTGCTGGAGTTCCCGCAATCGACGGCGCGGCGAACCGGATAGAAAGTGTCGAGTTTCAGGCCAGTCCGGCCTGGCCTGAAACTCGCCGCACCCGGATCACGATGCCTTGCGGGCCGTCGCTCCCTTGGTTGCGCGCGCGACAATTCGCTCGAGCGGCTCCGGCCGGTGCAGCAAAAATCCCTGGCCGAAGGCGACCCCCATGTCGCTCAACATGGCCAGCGTGTCCTGCCGTTCGATCTTCTCACCGACCACGTCGCAGCCGAGGCTACGGGCAATGCTGGTGATGGCCAGCACGATCTCGCGGTCGAAGCGGCTTTGCGTGATGTGCTCGATGAAGGAACCGTCGATCTTGATCGTGTCGACGGGGAACCGCCGGAGATATTCGAACGAGCTCATGCCGGCTCCGAAATCATCGAGGCCGACCCGGCAACGCCGCTCGCGCGCCTTGCGCACGAACTGTTCGGCGGCATCGAAATTGGTGACGGCGGCGGTTTCGGTGATCTCGAAGCCGATGCCCGAATGCGGCGCCCCGGTTTCTTCTATGACGCTGTCGACGAAGTCCCAAAGCTGCGGATCGCTCAGCGTCTGCGCCGACAGATTGAAGCCAAGCGTCAGCGCCCCCGAACGCAAGGCGGCACCATGCCGCGACAGCGCGGTGCGGATGATCCAGCGGTCGAGCCGCGACGCGATGCCGAACCGCTCGGCCACCGGAATGAACTCGCCGGGTGGCACCAGCCGGCCGTTGCGTGCGGCGAGCCTGGCCAAGACTTCGACATGACGGCTTTCCTGCCAGGGACGGCCCAGAAGATGGATTTCCTGGCCAAACAGCTTCAGCCTGCCGTCTTCCATGGCATCGACGGTATCGGCGACGATGCGCGCCGCGTTGAGGCCACCCGAACCCGATGCCGTATCGGTGGAGAAGACGGCAAATCGGTTTCGCCCGGCGGCCTTGGCCGCATAGCAGGCGTCGTCGGCACAGGCCAGCGCGTCGGCCACCGTCGTGTCGGCGTCATCGACGAAAGCGATACCGATCGAGGCCGCCAGCTTGCGCGACGTGGCCGTCGATCCAAGTTCGGCATCGCGAACCGCGGCAAGTACCGCGTCGGCCAGCCGCCCGGCCTGCGCCGCATCGCAATTGGGCATCAGCAGCGCGAACTCGTCACCGCCCAGGCGCGCGGCATGCGCCGTCGCGGGAAGGCAGCCCAGAATGCCTTGCGCAACGCTTTTCAGTGCCAGGTCGCCGGCCGCGTGGCCGGCAAAATCGTTGAGCGCCTTGAAGTAGTCGAGATCGACATAGAACACGGAAAGCGGCAGCAACTGCGCGGCCGCGATATGATCGGCCAGCAGCCGGTCGAACGCGGCGCGGTTCAAGAGACCGGTGAGCGCGTCATGGCGGGCCGCATAGGCAAGCTCCTGCTCGCGCTGCTTGTCTTCGGTGATATCGCGCACCGTGCCCAGGATCTGCCCCGCCAGCCGGCGGTCCCGGATTTGCGGGTCGGCGATGAAACGCAGCAGGGATTCTATGTGCCGGACCTCTCCGTCGCGCCGCACGATGCGGTATTGCACGGCGGTGACCTTGTCCGTTTCGAGCGGCACCAGATGCGCGCGCGACGCGGCCTCCTTGTCGTCCGGATGCAGATAGCCGAACCAGTGGTCGCGCTCGACTTCGGCGGTGTCGGAGACGAGCCCGAAAATCTCCCTGGTGCGTTGGTCCCAATAACTTTTGCCGCCCGCGAGGTCGTGGTGCCAGATGCCGGTGCCGCTGGCGGCGAGCGCCAGGCGAAACCGCACATTGACCTGCTCGAGTTCGGCCTCGGCGGCCTTCTGCTTGGAGATGTCGGTCTGCACACCCATCAGCCTGAGCGGCTTTCCCATCGCGTCGCGCTCGACGACGCCGCCGCGATCGAGCACCCATACCCAATGTCCCTGCTTGTGCTTCAGCCGCAATTCGGTCTCGATGGCGTCGGTCAGGCCGGCAATGTGGCGGTCGCCGCTGGCCAGCGCCCGCTCGCGGTCGTCGGGATGGGTCAGTTGCAGCCAAAGGTCGCTGGTGTTGGCCAATTCGCTCTCATCGTAGCCTAGCATCCGCGCCCAGGTCGCGGAATAAAAGCAGTCGCCGGTCACAAGATCCCAGTCCCAGACGCCAAGATGCGCGCGCTCCAGGGCTTTTGCCCAGAACGTTCCATTGCGACTTTTCTTACCCTGACGCGCCATCGTCTGCTTCGCCTGCTCCACCGCGGCGCAATCTGCGGCAAAACCAGAGAAGAAACAGTTACCGCGCGGGCGGAGTGTCGACGTCTGATTGGGAGCCCCTGTTCATCAAGGCCGTACCGAACTACTCCAGGCAGCCGTCAATTTCCCCAGGTCGACGACACGACATTGCCCGCCGTCACGCCGGACAGTCTTTCGCGCTTCTCGAGCCTCGGCTTTTCATAGGTCTTCTTCATTGCCATCGCCTTCTCCCGTGGCCATCCGATTTCCAGGGTCTAGCTGAGGCGGGGCAGCCATGCTTGGGCTCAGCGGAACGGGTTCCGGCCCAGGCGGCCCTGCCCGGCGCCGAACCCGCCTTTTCGATTGGCCGGCAGGAACCGGAGTTTTGTGTCTGGCGGATCGTCCTACTGCTGCCCAGGTCAGCGGCGCAAGCCGGTGACCCCTGGATCATCGGCGGCGCCGATGATCCCATGCACGACAACAACAAGGACCTTCCAATGACCAAGCAAGAAGACAACAAGGCCGTCGTCGTCAGATGGTTCACCCACTTCTGGGGTGAACGTTGCGATCTGTCGGTCGTCGACGAGATCGCGGCACCCGACATGCTGCTGAAATATTCGCTGCACGAGCCGCGCCGCGGCCGCGACGACATCAAGGCCTTCATGGCCGACTTCCGCGCCGCCTTCCCGGACCTCAACTTCTGGGCCACCGCCGACCTGATTGCCGAGGGCGACTATGTCGTCGGCCAGTGGGAGGGCGGCGGCACGCATACCGGCCCAGCCTTCGGCGACTTCCTCGTCGGTTCGCTGCCGGCCGCCACCGGCCGCACCATGCGCTTCACCGGCACCACGGTGCTGAAGG
>NZ_RZRA01000048.1:0-11800 GCF_003998945.1 Mesorhizobium sp. M7A.F.Ca.CA.003.01.2.1
GGACAATGTCGCTGGTACGAAACACTTAGCTACCTCTCCCCCGGCCGGTCGATACCGGGAAGCTTTGGAAGGCCGAAAATCGAAAAGTCGCTGCCGCGCGCCGGCGCCTGGGTGCGGACCGCCGCGCGCAGCCTGGCCGAACGGGCGCGCGGATTGGCCGCCACCTCGGCGTCGCCGGCCGTCACGCCGCCGCCCGCCTTGCGGAACGTCGCGGTGCGCGCATGCGCCTCGGGCAGGTGACGCGAGCCGGTCGCGACATCGGCCCGGTCTGCGATGAAACGCTTGACGATGCGGTCTTCCAGAGAATGGAAGGTGACCACGGCGAGCCGTCCGCCCGGCTTCAGAGCGCGTTCGGCCGCAAACAGGGCCTTGGCCAGTTCGCCAAGCTCGTCATTGACAAAAATGCGCAGCGCCTGGAAGACGCGCGTCGCCGGATGGATCTTGTCCTTCGGCGCCCGGCCGATATGCGTCTCGATGGCGTCGGCGAGTTCCAACGTGCGCTCGAACGGGCGCTTTTCGCGGCGCGCCTCGATCATGCGGGCAATGCGTCCGGCATGGCGCTCCTCGCCGAGGAAGCCGAAGATGCGGGCAAGATCGCCCGGCTTGAAGGAATTGACGACGTCGGCGGCGCTGAGGCCCGATTGCGCCATGCGCATGTCGAGCGGCCCGTCGGCGCGGAACGAAAACCCGCGCTCCGCCTGGTCGAGCTGCATCGAGGACACGCCGATGTCGAGCACGATCCCGTCGGCGCTCTCGACATGTTCGTCCAGCGTCGAGAACGGCGCCTGCACCAGCCGCAGCCGACCACCCGACTGCACTTCAAGATCGCGCCCGGCCGCAATGGCATCCGGATCGCGGTCGATCGCCACCACGGAGGCGCCTGTCGCCAGAATGGCCCTGGTGTAGCCGCCGGCGCCGAACGTGCCATCAATGATGAGGTCGCCCTGCGCCGGCGCCAGTGCTTCGAGCACTTCGGCAAGGAGGACCGGAATGTGGCGGGCCGATCCGCCAACGGCGTGCCCATCTACGGCGCGAGGAAGGTCATCGCCGTGGCCTGCCGTCATTCCGGTCGCTCCCCAGGCTTCGTCCCCTGCCGAAGCTGCAAAAGCCGTGCCCGCGCCTGCGCCCCATAGGCGGCAAGCCGTCCCGGCTCCCAGATCTGAAAGAAATTGCCGCGCCCGACAAAGGCCACTTCCGCCGAGATGCCGGTGTGTTCGCGAAGGAAATCGCTCATCGTGATGCGGCCGTCCTGGTCGAGTTTCAAGAAGGTTCCGTCGCCATGGCAGAAGAACGACATATCGTCCGCCGTCTGCAGGAAGGGATCCTCGAGCGCTATGCGCTGCTCGTAGCGGTCGAGCAGGTCGAGCCCGCCGACATCCATCGCCGGCAGGTCCAGGCAGCGCAGCGCATAGAGTTCCGAATAGCCGCGCTTCTGCACGACGGCACGGAAATGCCCGGGAACGGACACCCGCCCCTTCGCATCGATCCTGCTCACCGTGTTTGACAGAAACCGGTCCATTAAACGCTACAGCCGCTTGCGCCGCCGCACCCCTCTGCATCTTGTCGCACGCGCCGCCGCAGCGCGTTCCCTGCCCCGTATCAGCCTCGTCCGCACAGGCAAAAACCAGCAAACGCGCAGCCGCCGCGGCTGCCCGATTGGCGTACGCTTTACCCTGACACGGAACGAAGGCTTTGATGTCTGGATGGGATATCATGGGGCACTATGGGCGTCAACGGGAATAGGCTTCACAAACACGCGCGCCCCGACCAAAGAGAGCAGCCGTGACGACACGTCTCGTCTTTATGGTCTATTAAGCCTAACGAAGCGTTTAGAGCCGCCTGGCCCAACCGGACGCGCCTTGCCGCGAGCCGCTGCCGGGCATAGCGTCTCGCCACATCCAGCCGGTCACCAACAGGGTCTGAAATTCGATGTCTGAAACAGCAAAGTCACGCGCTGCAGCGCTTCCTCACCTGCGTCGCAGCGGGCTTGCCATGGGCGATTCCATTCCCCTGCCGCTGACCATGGCCGCCATCTTTCATGCGCCCGGCGACGCCACCGGCTTCAACCAGTACGGGCGATTCAGCAACCCGACCTGGGACGCGGTCGAGCATATGCTGGCCCATCTGGAGGACGCGCCCTGCGTCGCATTCCCTTCCGGAATGGCGGCAATCTCGGCGGCGTTTTTTGCCGTGCTCAAGGCCGGCGACCGTATCCTGCTGCCATCGGACGGCTATCACACGACACGAGCGCTGGCCGAGCGCTTCCTCAAGCCGCTCGGCATCACCTATGATGCCAGGCCGACTTCGACCTTCCTCGATGGCGGCTTCGATGGCTATCGGCTGGCATTTGTCGAAACCCCTGCCAATCCGGGGCTGGATATCTGCGATATCGCCGCCGTTGCCGATGCTGTCCACAAAGCCGGCGCGATCCTTGTGGTCGACAACACGACCATGACCCCTCTCGGCCAACGACCGCTCGACCACGGCGCCGACATCGTCGTTGCCGCCGACACCAAGGCACCCAATGGCCATTCCGACGTGCTGTTCGGCCATGTCGCCAGTCGCAATGCCGATATCATCGCCGCCGTGACCGGCTGGCGCGAAGTTTCCGGCAGCATTCCCGGTCCGTTCGAAGCCTGGCTGGTGCACCGCGGCCTGGAGACACTGGATGTGCGCTTCGATCGCATGTGTTCCTCGGCGGAAGTCATCGCGCGGCGACTGCAGGGCCACAAGGCAATCAGCGGCCTGCGTTATCCCGGGCTTGAAGGCGACCCGTCGCACAACCTAGCCCGCGCCCAGATGGAGCGCTTCGGCTTTCTCATCTCTTTCGAACTCGCCTCGGAAGACAAAGCCGAGGACTTCATCAACAATTGTGCCCTGATGCAGGCCGCGACATCCTTCGGCGGCGTCCACACCTCCGCCGAGCGGCGCCTGAAGCGAGGCGATGCGGTCTCCGCCGGTTTCGTCCGCCTCTCGGTCGGCTGCGAGCCGGTGGAAGAGCTCTGGAAAGCGATCGAGACGTCGCTGGACGGGATCAGCGGCTCCCGGCTCGGATGAACGGCCGGACAGGCTTGAATCAACAGGCGCGCCCGAGGGCGCAACCTGCTGATTTCAAGAGATTTCTCTTGATATCGGGGGAGAGAAATTGCCAGCTGGCCTGTAAGCCGGGTTCTGTATGGCCCTCGTCCCTTGCGAGGCGAGAACGTGGCGGCCATTCATCTTGGGCGCATGTTGCCATGCGCCTCACGCAACCTACCCGGACGGTGAGCCGGAAACAGCCCTCGAGGGTTTCCCCTCGCACCGTCCCTATTCGGTCTTGCTCCCGGTGGGGTTTACCGTGCCGCTCCTGTTGCCAGTCGCGCGGTGGGCTCTTACCCCACCCTTTCACCCTTGCCCCGAATCCGGCAAGCCGGATCGTGGCGGTTTGCTTTCTGTGGCACTTTCCCTGGGGTCGCCCCCGCCGGCCATTAACCGGCACCGTGTTTCCATGGAGCCCGGACTTTCCTCACCCACGACCTTTCGGCGTTTGCGGGTGCGGCCGCCCAGCCAGCTGGCAGAGCGTATAAAGGGGTTCACGCCCGAAAACGCAAACGAAAAAGCTGACTTATGCGGGCGATCCAAGCGCAGCCATCTGCACCTTGACCTTGCCGCAATAGGCTGCCGACACGGGGTTCATCCGCGTTGCGGCGTGCCCGGCATTGTATTTCAGAATGGTGCCGCAGGTCGTGCCGCCACCGAGGCTCCGTGCCATGGCAAGGTATTTCATGCCGTATTTGATGTTGGTGTCGGGATCGAACAGGCCCTTGGCGGAGCCGCTATAGCCCATCATCCGAGCCGTGGCCGGCTTGATCTGCATCAGGCCGATCTCGCCGGCGCTGCCGACGATGTTGGGCCGGTAGTTGCTCTCGATCTTGATGACCGCCGAGGCGAGCGACACGGGCACGCCTTCGATCGCCGCATAGCGGGCAACGATTGCGGAATACTGGCCGCTGCTCGCCACCGCGGCCGTCGACTCCGCCGCGTTCCTGAGGCCGATCGATGCCGTTCTCGTCATGTCGACGGTCTTGCGGCCGCGCTTCGTCTGCCTTTTGGCGATGGACTTCTTCGGTTTGGACCAGCTTGCCTTTTCCGCTTTGGCGGAAGCCCGCTTCGTCTCCGCTTTGGCGGATGCCTGCTTTGTCGCCTTGGCGTCGTGGCCTGCCTTGCCGCTTTTTGCGGATACCACGGGAAACCCTTGATCGGCCCGCGGGCTGAATGACGCTGCATGCGCCGCACTGAAGGCAAAAGTCATTACGCCGGCAGCAAGAGCTGCCGTTAAAACGGTAAATTTCTGCATGTGATCCTGTTCTGTCTGAACCGCGCGAAGATGTTCACGCAGCAACGCCTAACCAACGTCGGAACAACCCGGGGGGGGCTTGGGGTCCGACATCTACACGTCAGCCGTTTGACGCCCGAATTGGTGTCAAACAAGGCCAGGCAAGTCACTTTGAGTGACAGCCTGTAACTTAAGGATTGGAAAGAATTGCTTGGGAGAGGTCTCCCGGGGATTAGCGCTTCACGGAAGCAAGCAGCCTTTGCAGCGTCCGCAGCGTCGAGCCGTCGGCAACGCCGTCCACCTTGCGCGGCCGGAAATGCCGTTGGAAGGCTTCGACCACCGCCTCCGTCTGCCGGTCGAAAACGCCGGATATTTCAACGCCATAGCCGTAGAGCGCCAGCATCGACTGCAACGCTTCGATATCGCCGCCGGTGTCGCCGGTTGTCAGAGTAGCGCCTCGCCTGACGGGGGCGGCCGTAACGAGATGGCCGACACCGGCCTCGAATAGCGCCCGCCACGGAAACTTCTCGCCGGGATCGATTTTGCGCCCCGGCGCAACATCGGAATGCGCGAGTACCCGCTCGGCGGCGATCGAATGCCGACCGGCGATCCCCCGGCACAGCCCGATCACGGCATCGATCTGCCGCCGGGGAAAACCGGGATAGCCCAGCGAATGCCCCGGATTGACGATCTCGATGCCGACGGAACAGGAATTGATGTCGGCGCATCCGAACCACGAACTCTTGCCGGCGTGCCAGGCGCGGTCGCTTTCCCTGACCATCTGCACGATATGGCCATTCTCGTGGACCAGATAATGCGACGAGACCTCGCTGGCCGGATCGCAAAGCCAGGCCTCGGCCCCGGCGCCGGTCGCCATGCCTGTGTAGTGCAGCACGATCATGTCGGGCCTGGGTGTTGTCTCGCGCCGCGGGCCGAAATTCGGCGATACCCTGACTTCGGCACGTGGCTCGTCGGGCAGAAAGCCGCTCATGCGTGGCGCAGGCCCCGCTCGATCATCTCGTAGGCGGCATTGATCGCCGCCACCCTGGTGGTCGCGATCTTGATGAATTCCTGAGGCAGGCCGCGCGCGATCAGCCGATCCGGATGATTGTCGGAAACCAGCTTGCGATAGCGTTTCCTGACCTCTTCGAACGGCTTGCCGCGCTCGATGCCCAGCACGACATAGGGATCCCCGGCGCCGAGATTGACGTGCCGGGCCATGATGGCTTCGTAATGCGCTTCGTCGATGCGGAAAATCTCGGCGATGCGGTGCAGGAAATGGCCTTCGCGCTCGTGCACCAGCCCGTCGGCCTTGGCAATGTGGAACAGACCGTCGAGTATGTCTTCAAGCATCACGCAGTTGGAATGCCCCGAACCGCACATCTGGGCCATCCGCTCGGCATAGGTTTCGAAACCGGCCACGTCGCGCTGGGCGAGATCGAACAGCCGCGCCACATTGCGCGTCTCCTTCGGCGGCACTTCGAATATCTCCTGGAAGGCGCGCACCTCGTCCTGGGTGACGATGCCATCGGCCTTGGCCATCTTGGCCGACAGCGCGATCATCGCCACCGAAAAGGCGACACGCCGGCGCAAATCCGCATCGCCGGAGAAAACCGTGCGCACAGCCTCGACAACGTCGACGACACCCGACGAGGTTGAGGATGAAACGCGGGTGATGAACTCGCCGAGGCGATCCCAAATCGACATGGCCTGCTTCTTAGAGCCACCGCTCCCTCCTATCAAGCCGGGACAGTGCCGCAGGCTTTGCGCGACAAATCGATCCGGCGCGCGAGAGGGATTGGCCCACGGCGCTCGGACGACATGAGAAAGGCCGGCGCGAGCCGACCTTCCTCATTCATCACAAGAAGTACTGCTTGCTCACTACTGCGCGGGCGCAGGAGCTGGTGTTGCCGGAGCCGGCTCGGCGGGCTTCTCGGGTGTGATGCTCTTCGTGGTCGAATTATCCGTTGCCGGAGGCGTCGCGGCCGGCGGCGTGGCTTCCGGGGTGGCCGGTTTCATCGGTTCCTCGGCGGCCGGCGGGTTGGTGCTCTGGGTGGTGGTGTTGTCCGTACCGCTGTCACTGCAGGCGGCGACGCCAAGCAAAGCCAAACCGGAAACGGACGCGAGAATGAGCTTTTTCATTTGTCTCTCCTTCAACACACGCTCACGTTGCCGTGAGCGGTCGAAGGACAAATGCGTCAGCCGGCCATGAGTTTCGTAACGTTGCGTTTCCGCATGTAACATCGTCTGGTTCATTTGCGATTGCCGCTCAGGCCGTAGCGAACTAACAGCATGTGCCGAAACACCGATCGAACAGAAGAGCGCCAGGGGCTGTCATGACCGAAAAATGGGATTTCTGGATCGACCGCGGCGGCACATTCACCGATATCATCGGCCGAGATCCGGAGGGCGGGCTGCACCCGCGCAAGCTTCTCTCCGAAAATCCCGAAGCCTATAACGATGCCGCCATCCAGGGCATTCGCGACCTTCTTGGCTTGTCGGCCGGCGACACGATCCCGAGCGGCCTGATCGGCGACATCAAGATGGGCACCACGGTCGCCACAAATGCGCTGCTGGAGCGCAAGGGCGACCGCGTGCTTTTGCTCATCACCAAGGGCTTCCGCGATGCGCTGAAGATCGCCTACCAGGCGCGCCCGGACATCTTCGCCAAGGAGATCATCCTTCCCGAACAGCTCTACGAGCGCGTCATCGAAATCAACGAGCGTGTGCGCGCCGATGGCTGCGTCGAACAATTGCTCGATATCGCCGCCTGCCGGCCGGCGATCGAACAGGCCAGGGCCGATGGCATCGATGCGGTCGCCATCGTCTTCATGCACGCCTGGAAATACCCCGAGCACGAGAAGGCGGTGGCGAAAGTCTGCCGCAAACTCGGTTTCAGCCAGGTCTCGGTCAGCCATGAGGTCTCGCCGCTGATCAAGCTGGTCGGCCGCGGCGACACCGCGGTGGTCGACGCCTATTTGTCGCCGATCCTATCGCGCTATGTGCAAAGGGTGGCGGGAGAGTTGGGTGCGGCGCCAAGCTCCCCTCTTGTGGGGGAGAGCGATCGATTCCCCCGCCTGATGTTCATGATGTCGTCGGGCGGTCTCACCGCCGCCGACATGTTCCAGGGCAAGGACGCACTGCTGTCAGGACCAGCCGGCGGTGTCGTCGGCATGGTCGAGACGGCCAGGCTCGCCGGCTTCGACAAGGTCATCGGTTTCGACATGGGCGGCACCTCGACCGACGTCGCTCACTATGACGGCGAATATGAGCGCGCCTTCGACACCGAGGTCGCCGGCGTGCGCATCCGCGCGCCGATGATGCGCATCCATACCGTCGCCGCCGGCGGCGGCTCGATCCTGCATTACGAGGCCGGCCGCTTCCGGGCCGGGCCGGATTCGGCTGGCGCCAATCCCGGCCCGGCAGCCTACCGGCGCGGCGGCCCGCTCGCCGTCACCGACGCCAATGTGATGCTGGGCAAGCTGCAGCCCGATTTCTTCCCGGCCATTTTCGGACCCGGCCAGGACCAGACGCTCGACGTCGAGACGGTACGGGCAAAATTCGCCGCACTCGCCGCCGAAATCGGCGACGGCCGGTCGCCCGAGTCTGTCGCCGAGGGCTTCGTCACCATCGCCGTCGAAAACATGGCCAATGCCATCAAGAAGATCTCCGTGCAGCGCGGCTACGACGTCACCGAATATCTCTTGAACTGTTTTGGCGGCGCCGGCGGCCAGCACGCTTGCCTGGTCGCCGATGCGCTCGGCATGGAAGCGGTGCTGATCCATCCCTTCTCAGGTCTTCTGTCGGCCTATGGCATCGGCCTGTCCTCGGTCTTTGCCTCGCGCCAGCAGGCGCTGCTGAAACCGCTTGCCGAAGAGTCCAGAACGGAGATCGGCAACCTCATTGCCATCTTGAGGAAAGCCGTTGTCGCAGAACTCGCGGCGCAAGGCATCGGCGAGGATACGGTCGCCACGAAGCCGGTGCTGCACATTCGCTACGACGGCACCGACACGACACTGCCGGTGAATTTCGAGGCGGATTCGATTTTCCAGGCCAGGCGCGATTTTGAAATCGCCCACAAGGCGCAGTTCGGTTTCGTCTATGACGACAAGCCGATGATCGTCGAGACCGTCGGCGTCGAAGGCACCGACACCGGCGGCACTGGGCGCGACGAAACTGAATCGCGAACCGAAGACCTTGCCGTAAGCCCTTCACAGACCCGCGAAATCTTCACCGAGGGAGAGTGGCGCACTTCACCCATCTTCCGCCGCGAGGCGCTGAAGCCGGGAAACAGGGTTGCGGGACCTGCCTTGATTATCGAGCCGAACCAGACAATCGTCATCGAGCCGGGCTGGCTGGCCGAAATCACCGCCAGGAACCACGTGCTCCTGCACCGCGTCGAGAAAAAGCGCCGGCAGGCAGCGCTCGGCACCGAGGCCGATCCGGTCATGCTGGAGGTCTTCAACAACCTCTTCATGTCGATCGCCGAGCAGATGGGCGTCACGCTGCAGAACACCGCCTATTCCGTCAACATCAAGGAACGGCTGGATTTTTCCTGCGCCGTCTTCGACCGGACCGGCGCGCTGGTCGCCAATGCGCCGCACATGCCGGTGCATCTCGGCTCGATGGACCGCTCGGTCGAAACCATCATCCGGCTGAATTCCGGCGACATCCACCCCGGCGACGTCTTTGCCCTCAACGCACCCTACAATGGCGGCACGCATCTGCCGGACATCACTGTCGTGACGCCGGTCTTCGATGATGCCAAGGAAAGAATCCTGTTCTGGGCCGCCTCGCGCGGCCATCACGCCGATATCGGCGGCACGGCACCCGGCTCGATGACGCCGCTCGCCACCACGGTCGACGAGGAAGGCGTGCTGTTCGACAATTTCCGCATCGTCGACCGTGGCCGCTTCCGCGAGAAGGAGCTGGAAACGCTGCTCACCGATCACCGCTATCCGGCCCGCAATCCGCACCAGAACATCGCCGACCTCAAGGCGCAGATCGCCGCCAACGAAAAGGGCGTAGCCGAACTGCGCAAGATGGTCGCCCATTTCGGCCTCGATGTCGTCGAGGCCTATATGGGCCATGTCCAGGACAATGCCGCCGAAAGCGTGCGCCGCGTGCTGGAGCGGCTGCCGGATAGTTCTGAGTACGAATACCCGACCGACACCGGCCAGATCATCAAGGTGAAGATCACGGTCGACCGGCAAAAGCGCGAGGCGACGGTAGACTTCACCGGCACCTCGCCGGTGATGAAGAACAATTTCAACGCGCCCGAGCCGGTGGCCCGCGCCGCCGTGCTCTACGCCTTCCGCGTCATGGTCGAGGATATGATCCCGATGAATGCCGGGTGCCTGCGGCCCATCAACATCATCATTCCCGATGGCTGCATGCTGAAACCCGCCTACCCCGCCGCCGTCGTCGCCGGCAATGTCGAGACCTCGCAGCATGTCACCAACGCGCTGTTCGGCGCCATGGGCGCCATGGCCAACGCCCAAGGCACGATGAACAACCTGACCTTCGGCAACAAGACGTATCAATATTACGAGACGATCTGCTCCGGCTCGCCGGCCGGCCGGATGAACTCGGGCCGCGGCTTTGCCGGCACCTCCGGCGTCCACACCCACATGACCAATTCGCGCCTCACCGATCCCGAAGTGCTGGAGCTGCGCTTTCCCGTTCTGCTCGAGGATTTCCACATCCGGAAAGATTCCGGCGGCAAGGGCAGATGGAGCGCCGGCGACGGCACCAAACGCACCATCCGCTTCCTCGAAAAGATGGAATGCGCGATCCTGTCCTCGCACCGCAACCGGCCGCCGCAAGGGCTGGACGGAGGCGGCGACGGCGAGGTCGGCTCGACCAAGATCCGCCGCAAGGACGGCACGATCGACCTGCTGAAAGCCTGCGACCAGACCATGTTGCAGGCCGGCGACGCCGTCATCCTGACGACGCCGACGCCGGGGGGATTTGGCAAGGCCTGAAACCGCTTGACTGGCTCGCGCCTCCCGGCCGCATTTATCACCAGCTATTCGGCGGCGATGCTAGCCTAGTAGGCTATTGCGCAGATGATAGCGGCTGTGATCGCCACCTCCTACTTCCCCGCACCATCGGAGCATTCTGACATTCTAGGGCACGTGGGACCGCAACCATTCAGGATTCCGCTATACGCTACCATTCGACAATAGCGAGCCGTTCACACGGTAAGAAAAGGTTTCGAAAGGCATTTCTCTACAAGTCTCGCTTGCTTCAATGTTCACAGCGATGTTGTAATGGCTTCGACTCCGGGGGGTTGGATGCGGAAGATTTTTCATGGGTTTTACGAGCCCACCAAAAAGGAATTAGACAAGATCTGGAAGACGGGACTTCTGGTCCCGGATACAAATGTCTTATTACACCTATTCAGATTTATGCCCGCTAGACGGGCGGAAGTCCTTGCTGCATTTAGGTCATTTGGGGATAGACTGTGGTTGCCTCATCAGGCCGGTGCAGAGTTCCAGGCAGACGGGCGCGATGCTGATTCGACCAATAGAGCGGCATATCAGAAGCTAAAAGATGAGCTGCTAAAGAAACGCAATGAGGTCGAAGGGGCAATTGGCGCGTTCTCCAGATTCGATCCTTGGCCCCAAGGATCCTCTATGGACGAGATCGGCAAGTTCTTCGAGCGCCTGACCCTTGAAGTTGAAACTGCCGTAAAGCAGCTTCCTGAAGCTCTATCGGTTTTCAAGGACGTTACTGACATCTTCGATGGAAAGGTAGGGAAGCAACCAGTCGACATCGAACAGCGACGGAAAGAAGCGCTGCGACGTTTCGATGCGAAAATCCCCCCCGGTTATAAAGACAAAGGCCGTCCGGGCGATTATCTGATTTGGGCTGAAATGAAGGACAAGGCAAAGTCGGCTCAGCTTCCGGTCCTTTTTGTCACTGACGATAACAAAGAAGACTGGTGGGCACGACATGATGGCAAGACCCTGGGACCAAGGCCTGAACTCAGGCACGAGTTTTTCGAAGCGACTGGCCAGTTGTTCTACGCATATTCGCCATCGCGCTTTTTAGCCTTCGTATCCAGCGAGGACGAAGAACTGGTTTCCAAGGAAACAGTGAAAGAGATGGAGAGAGTTCAAGAAACAAGAGAAATTCCTAGACGTTCAATTTTGTTTAGACATAGCGAAATGCTGAATCTCGTGACCGTCCTTGCCCTTCATACGGCTAAAAGCGAAGATGAAATTATAAAAACTGCTATGAAAATCACTAAAGTGTCGGGGAGAATTTCGGAGGAACAATCTCTTAGAAGAACCGGTGATGGGAATTTAGATGACTGGGAATTCAATTCCCTGGAAGAGCATCTTGAAAAACTATCCATAGAAGCACAATCAATTTTCCAAAACAAAAATAAAGACGATCCGGAAAAAATAAACACGTGGTATGCGTTCAGTAAACTAATAGATTGCTTTTCTTACAGCGAATATTGGGACCAGATTCCAA
>NZ_RZRA01000490.1:0-4165 GCF_003998945.1 Mesorhizobium sp. M7A.F.Ca.CA.003.01.2.1
CGTTGACCGCGCCCTTGCGCACCTCGAAATTGGCGCGCTTGACCGCAACGGTGCCGGAATAGACCTTGGAGACGTCCTCGAGCTTCAGAATGATTTCGCGCTCCGCGATCGCGCTCATGGCTTCGGCCCGATCTCTGCCTCCGCCGGCGTCACCAGCGGCAGGTCCTGGCCGCTCCCCAGCGTATAGGCGCCGAGCACCTTGGCACTGCGGCCTTCCAGCGCCTCGCGCGGCAGCTTGGAAAGCACCGTCTTGTCGGCATAAGCGTTGAAAGCCTTGCCGAACTGGGCGAAGTCGATCTGGTTGGTGAAGTCGTTGAACTGGATGAAGTCCAGGCTGTCGCGCAGCGCGGTACCGCGCACCGCCGGTCCGATCTGCACCCGTGCATCGGCTTTGCCGTCGCCGTCGACATCGACGTCGACCGTTGCCGCACGCGACTGTGTGTTGGCCGCGATAATCTTGCCTTCCAGCCGAACCGCGAAAGTCCAAGGCGAATTCGCCTGCTTGTTCGGATTGCCGTATTTGGCGCCGGCAGCCGCTGGGTCGGTTGTCGCCAGTGTGTGAACCTGCGCAAACGGTCCGGCTTTCTGCTGGAGATAGGGCACGACCTTTGCCGCCCATATCTCTTCGACCATCTTGTCTGGATTGAAGGTGGCAGCGTTGTTGCCGTCGTCCGATTTCGTCGGCAGGATCTTGCAGGCGGTCAGGCTGATGCCGACCATCACGGTAAGGATCGGCCAGTTCGGCTTGGTGTTCAGCATGGCGGCCTGTCGTTCAGCATCGTGGGCGGCCCACGGAAAATGGCGGCGAGGGGCGATCCTGGGTTCGCCCCTCGCTATTCAAATCACGCTGGCTCAGTTCGTCAGCGCGAAGGTCTCCAGCTTGGCGGCATTGTCGCCATTGACCAGAACGCAGTCCATCAATTGCTTTTCCTTGGCCGGCGACTTCTTGTTCTTGATGAAGTCGTTGGCCTGCTCGACCGCCATCTGCGCCTGCGCGAAGGCGGGCTGCAGCACCGTTGCCTTGATGCCGCCCGAGGTGATGGAGTCGCGAACATCGTTCGATCCGTCGAAGCCGACGACGATGACATCCTTGCGGTTCGCCGCGGCAAGTGCCGCATAGGCGCCCATCGCCATCGTATCGTTGCCGGAGATCACGCCCTTGATGTCGGGGTTGGCCTGCAGGATCGATTCCATCTTGGAATAGGCTTCCGTCTGGCTCCAGTTGGCCGACTGCTGGGCGACCATCTTCAGGTCCGGATAGTCGTCGATGACGTCGTGATAACCCTTGGAACGAATGCCGGCATTGGTGTCGGATTCCTTGCCGACCAGCTCGACGAAATTGCCCTTCTCGCCCATCAGCTTGACGAATTCCTGCGCGCCGAGCTGGGCGCCCTGGTAGTTATTGGAGACGATCTGCGCGACGGCGACGCCGGTGGCGTTGATCTCGCGGTCGATCAGGAAGGACGGAATGCCTGCGTCCTTGGCCTTCTGTACCGCGGCGACGGTGGCGTCGGCGCCGGCATTGTCGAGGATGATCGCCTTGGCGCCGCGGCCGATCGCGGTGTCGATCAGCTCGGACTGCTTGTTGGCGTCGTCGTCATGGACCAGCACCAGCGCCTCGTAGCCGAGTTCCTTGGCCTTGGCTTCGGCGCCGACGGCTTCCGCCTTGAAGAACGGATTGTCGTGCGAGGGCGTGATGATGGCAATGAGATCCGCCGCATAGGCGGGCACGGCCGTGCCAAGCGCCAGCATGCCGGCGAAAGCCGCAAGCGTCATTCTGCGTGTAAGTTTCATGAAGTCCTCCCGTTTGAAAAATTGCCTTGGTTACCGAAAGCATCTGTCGGCATCCGAATTCGTCAGGCGGCGCGGGCGGCGGATCGCTTCGGGGCTAAAGAGCCGTTTGCCGGCTTCCCTCCACGGATCGTTGCTCCCCAGCCATCCTCCACTCGCCCACCGTACTCCTGCCAAAACCCTGTCGATCCGAGCCATGAACAGCTAAGCCAACTGGTATGATGAGTCAACCACGAATTCAGGTGATATGTACCTGATGAGCTACGATGCCGAGCGTCGGCAACGGTACGGCGACGTCGCGGCGGCAGCGCCTCTCCTCTTCAGGTGATACGCTGAATGCTGGCGGCGATCTCTTCCGGCTCGAACACGCGCTTCCAGTCGTCCCGCATCAGCACCGGCTTGCCGAACTCGATCGCCTTGTTGCAGGCATCCGAGAAAACGCCCTTGGTCTCGCCGAAAATGACGGCGCCCAGCACGTTCATATGGCCGAGCAGGAAGTCGAGCGCCGCCTGCTGGTCGACGCCGCGTGCCACGACCTCGTCGACGGCTTCCTTCATGACCACCAGCAGCGAGGCGCACACCGTCTCCGAAAGCCCGGGTTCCAGCAGCGCCATCTGTTCGACGCTGACGCGGTGCGAACGCATGACCGGCGCCCAGATGATCTTCGCGATCGCCTCGCCCTTGGCGTAATCCTCTTCCGGCCCCTGCATCAAGGCGCTGACCATATGCTGCTTGGCCTTGACGCCGCCGAAATAGTCCTTCTTTGCCGCCATATCTGTTTCGTCGTTGAAGATCGGCGGATGGCAGGGGTGGGTGACGAAATAGGTGAGGTCCGGTCGATTCGGCAGGTGGCCGGCGAAGGGTGCCGCCGCGTCGAGCACCACCACCATGGTGCCCGGCGCCAGCTTGCTCTCGATGCTGGTCGCCACCTTGCCGATATGCGTGTCGGGAACGGCCAGGATCACCACATCGGCGCCCTTGAGCGCTTCGTCGGCGCTGACAGTATCGAAACCCAGCCCGGTCTTCAGCCGTTCGCGGCCGGCATCGCTGACCTCGACATGGCGTATTGTGTAGGGCGACCCGCGAAAATTGGTCGACAGGCGGTAGCCCATTTTCCCACCGGCACCGAACAGCGCAATCGTTGTCATTTGGTCACTACTCCTGATCTCAGCGGACGGTATCGCCCGTCGTCAACTGATCAACTGGTATAATCACGCTACCACATTTTGGCAATCCGATAATGACAATGAGGATGCGGGTCATGTGCTTCGCCGCGTCATCGGCTGCCGCCCTCGCAAGCTCAAGCACGAGAACCATGGATGACGCGCTCGGGATATGATCTCTAGATCACCAGAAGAAGCCCGCGCTTGCCCGCTGAGTGCGCATGAGCGCTGCTCTGCCATCCCCAGAAATAGGAGGCATGTGATAGGGGTCGGAGGTCGGGCCGGGCGCTACTTCAAAAGATCGACCAGCATGTCGAAAGCCGCATCGATATCGCCGCGAACCGCCGCCTGAACTGCCTGCTCGTCCCGGTCGCGCAGGGCCGCAAACATCTGTTGATGGTATGTGTTCGCGGTCGAGTAGGATCCATGCAGCATATTGAAATAGGGGCTGATCTGCAGCCATAGATCCTTGATGATCTTGAGCAGGGTTTCGGATCCCGCTGCTCGGTAGATTGCGAAGTGGAAGGTATAATTCGCCCTGAGATAGGCCTTTACGTCGTCCGCGCCATTCGCGCGTTCCAGTGAGTCCAGATCGCGCGCGAAAATCGCAAGATCCGCATCACTGCGGTTCTGTGAGGCCCAGCCGGCGGCGATGGCCTCTATCTCAAAACGTACATTTCGCAAATCGGTGAGCCGCTCGCGGCTGAGCGCCGGAATACCAATGGAGCGCCCGGATACTACCGTCAGCGCGTTGGCTGCCGTCAGGCGCCGCAGCGCTTCCCTGACCGGCATCGGACTGACGCCAAAGGCGTCGGCGAGGCTCTGAACCGTGACCATCTCGCCCGGCACGATGCTGCCGTCGAGAATCAGTTCGGTGACCTGGTTGTAGACCCGGTCCTGCAGAGTTTCCTTGGACAGTGGAATGATCTCGACACCAGGCTTCCTGAACGCCGATCCAGCCATCTCCGGTCAACCTTCCCGCCCATGGGCGACACTATTGCTTGTGCCGGAATGCAAGGTTCGTGGTGCCACGTCAAGCGGCCGACATAGCCCGTTTTGATATAAACGATTTCATCATTGATATTTGATCAAATCATGATACGGTCGCTGGCATCGAATGACAAGGGTTTACGTTTTGTGCCCTTGGGAGGCATTTGGTCGTTCTGTTTGGGAGGAGTTCCACATGGGTATCGGATCGAAAGTCCGGCGGC
>NZ_RZRA01000491.1:0-4156 GCF_003998945.1 Mesorhizobium sp. M7A.F.Ca.CA.003.01.2.1
ACAATAGACTGCATAGTGGATCCCCAGCACGCCAACTCCCGCCGTCCAGGCAGGAATGAAGATTCCGATCTGCGGACCAACGAAATAGACAAAGAACAACTGCAGCAGCAAGGGCGTTGAACGGATAAACTCCACGATCTCCGCCATGGTGGTCGAGACGTAGCGGTTTGGCGACTGGCGAATCATCGCGAAGACAAGACCCAATATCAGCGCGATCGCAAACCCGAGCAGCGTAGCCTCAATGGTGACGATCGCTCCCTGATAGAGATATGGGAAAGCCTCCCATACGTAAGACCAATCCCAGATCTTCAAGCCACCTGCTCCCGAACGAAACCGCGCGAGACGCGGCGTTCCAGCCAGCGCACGAAAGGAGTGATGAGGGCGCGCGCGATGATGTAATAACCGAATAGTGCAACCGCAAAGAACAGCATATAATCGCCAGTTGCGTCGGCCGCCTGCTTGGCGGCGCTAGTAAATTCGGGAATGGTGATGAAGAAGACGAGCGAGCTACCCTTAAGCACATCGATGAGCATGTTACCCCAGGTCGGCAGCATGGCGCGCATTGCCTGTGGGAGGATAATACGCCGCATCATGGTGAGCCGCGAAAAATTGAGCGCTGTAGATGCCTCATACTGGCCCCTATCAACGGCCTGAATGGCGGCGCGGACATACTCGGCTGCGTAGCCAGAGGCATTCATTCCGATCCCCAAAATTCCGACAGTCCACGGCGACAGGAAAATACCGAAAATCGGCAATACAAAGAACCACCAGTAGAGCTGAACCAGCATGGACGTCCCGCGGAAGAATTCGATGTAGGCGATACTGAACCAGCGCAACTGCCGACGGGGAGAGACTCGGGTCAGGCCCACGAAAAGCCCAAGGACGATCGCTACGACGCAGGCGCCAAGAGTGACGATGACCGTAGTCATGACGCCCTTGGTGAGCACGGCAAAGATAAAGCTGAGATCGACCTTACTCATATGCCCTCCCCACTGACCGCCTACCGGCCAAGGGCCGGGGAGCGGTCAGACGCATAGCTTCAGCCCTTGCAAAGATCAGCGGTCTTGCTGCCATCCGGGAGATCGCGTTTGGTGTAACCATATTTGCCGACCGCGGCCATCATTTCGTCAGAGCCAATATAGTCTTTCAACACAGCATTGAACGCGTCTACCGCAGCCTGTTCGCTGAGCGGGAAGGCTATGGCGGGATGTTCATTCGGTCCCGGCGGGGTATACGGGTCAGCCACCTCAATGCTGGGATCCTGCTCGGCAAGAGTCGTCGCGTTCAGACTATAGAGCGAGCCGGCAGCGGCGCGGCCGGCCTTTACAGCCTGTACGACCTCGGGCGGTCCGGCGACCTGCATAACCTTGTCGTCAGGGAAACCTAATTTCTTCGCCTGCTCGACTGCGGTGGTACCCGTCATGATGGCCAGGGTAAGCCCCTTCTTCTGAGCGTCATGGAGGGAATGCAGCGCTTCCGGATTGCCCTTCGGCACGATCATCGAATCATTGCTCGATGCGATCGGTTCGCTGAACAGGACGTTGCGGCACCGCTCCGGCTTAATCCACATGCCGCCCGTGATGATGTCAAAGCGACCAGCCTGGAGGCCCGGGACAAGGGAACCCCAATCGGTTACGACCGGCTCGATTTTGGTCGTTCCCATCTTTCTCAGAACGTCCAGTGTCATCACATTGACCAGGCCAAGCGGCTCGTTGTTCGCACCAGGATAGGCACTGGGAGGCTCATTGGTGAAGCCAAGACGGATCGTTTCTCCGTTCTTAATCTTATCGAGCAGCGACTCCGCCGAGGCCGAACCGGCAAAGGACGAGATTGTCATCGCCGCCAGGCCGAGCGCGGCAATCCTCTTCAAGATTGCAGCCTTAAAGCATTCGTCGAGTTTCCACTTGACCACTGGTTAGTCCTCCGTTTTCGCATCGCCGATGGTCTCCCGATATGCCTCGGGAAAAGACCATTGCATCATTTGTTGAGCTTGTAGTCCGGCGGTTCCCATCATCGTGTGAGCTGCAGGGTCCCCACTTAGGTATAGATTCCTCCAGTCGATCCTTTGCTACGCCACTTGTGCATGCTTCGTGAGCGTAGCAGCGCAGCTGTGGTGCTTTGTGCGAGAAATGCAAGTTATTCGCAGAAATTCGGTGATTTTTGGGTGCATACGCACATTTCCGTCATCCCCGTGGTTCGTTGGAAGTGAACAATCGCGAGCTGTGGTATGGCCAACTGAGGCACACCACGTCTTGCATGACTCCTGCCCTGCCCGGTTGGATGGGCGCCACCGCCTGGGCTATGCCCTTGTTGCCATGGCAGGGCACAAGTTCGTCGTATGCGACACGCCGCTGAGAGATTCGCCTCGGAGACGCTGGCCCGAGCATTGTTCCCGTCACAGTTGATCATTCGTGCCATTGACGGATGAGTCTGTTCACGGCTTCGCTCCGGATCAACCTGGACGGAATCGCCGGCATTATTGAGCAGATGGAAATCTGAATTCCTGATCAGCTTCGCCAGGTTGATCCCTTGCTCCGGCGTCGCGGTAGGGTCGTTCTTGGACCAGATGATCAACGTCTGGGCCTGAAGCTGATCAAGGTAGGGGAAGATATACTTCTGCTGCAGCAGTGGATAACGATGCAGGTTTGTCTCGTCTTCCGGCAATCTCTGCCAGATCTCCCATTGTCCCCGAGCCGCGGCCCGCCGATAGGCTTCTCGCTCGGCGCATTCCACATCCTGCCCGTGGGCGCGGCAGCTTTTCCGCCGTGCGGTGATGTATTCCTCTTCGCTCGGCATCGGGCCGGAACAGCCGTAAGCCTGCCGGCAGGCCTCCAGCCAAGCTTCGTCACGGTCATCTCCGAACGCCGGCGACACGGAGTTAGCGGTCAGCAGGACAAGCTTAGAAACAAGATCGGGACGCACGATCGCGACCCGCGCGTCGACGAATGATCCTTCTGAATGGCCGACTAGCGTGATCTGCTTCAAACCCAGTTGTTGGAGGAAGCTAATTACATGATTCACACGACCGAGCCGGTTAATGTATTTGCAGTCAGCAGGATAATCCGTTCCCCCAAAATGGAGTTGATCAATCGCTACTACCGTAAATTGATCGGATAGCCCGTTCAGCTGCCGAACAAAGGAACTCTTAGCCTCTGCACGGAAGCCCGCCCCCTGCAGGAAAACAATCGGCCTACCAGCTCCGTTCTCGCAGTACGATGTCTCGACACCATCAACCGATACGCGATGCTTGGTGATCATCGGTTCCTCGGCAAAAGGAGGGGCATCAGGTCGGCATTGCGACATGCGAGATGGACTGCCATTGCTCACTCCTGAGCGTAGCAGCCTCACATGCCACGTTGCCGAACTATCTCGTCTGAATACCGGAAATCGGCACCCCGGAGCCTCGCGTCTTGTCACTTTGCTCTGTCGTCGCCCAGCCACTGCGGCCGGGAGCCTTTTAGGTGCATGGGTGGCATTCCCCGCAAGATTTCAACCCTTGCACAGGTCGCCGGTCTTGGTGCCGTCCGGCAGATTGATTTTGGTGTAGCCGTATTTTGACCGACTGCATCATTTGGTCGGAGCCGATATAAGTATTCAATACCTCGTTGAAGGCATCGACCGCCTGCTGATTGGGCAGGAAGGCGAGACTTGGGTAGCCGGCCTTCCCAGCCGGCGGGGTGAACGGATCTGCCATTTCAACGCTGTCGACCTTGTCAGCGAGCTCCTTACCGTGAAGTAGTTTAGCGACCCCGCCGCCGCGCGGCCGACCTTCACTGCCTGCAAGAATTCGGCCTGGCCGGCGACCTGCATGACACGATCCTCCGGAATGCCCGCGTCTTTGGCGGTCGTGACCGTGTCGGAACCGGCGGTGGTGACCAGCGTTAGGCCCTTATCACGAATATCGTCAAAGGAGTGCTGGTCTTTTGGGATTGCCATTCGGCATGAGCAGGGCTTCGGTGAACTTAGCAAGCGGCTCGGTGAACACCACATTGCGGCAGCGCTCCGGCAGAATGTACATGCCGCCTGGCCTAGCTCCGTCTGCCGTCTCTCAAGGTTGTGTCGGCCAATTTCTCAGCCACCATAATCGTCGGAATGTTTGTGTTCGCCCGAGGGCAAAATGGCATGACGGAAGCGTCGGCGATCCTCAAACCCAAAA
>NZ_RZRA01000492.1:0-4151 GCF_003998945.1 Mesorhizobium sp. M7A.F.Ca.CA.003.01.2.1
TCCTTCGGCCGCTGCCGTTCATGATGCGAGCGGATGCGGTCGCGCGCGAACTCCAGCGCCTCGATCGTCTTTGGGTCGGCCGTTTCGTAGGCGGTTGCGATGTCTTCCTTAGACACGGCAATGCCGAGGCCGGTCAAATCGGCGCGATCGAATTTCCGCGTATAGTCGATCAGTGCCGCGTCGCCCTCGGCGCGCACGCGCGCGATGATGTCGCGCACCGCGGCATCGACATCGGCGGAGACCTCCCGCTTGGTCGTGAGGAAGGCGGCGAAACGTTGCTCGAAATCGGCATCGGACTGACGAAGCGTGATGGCCATCGGACGCTCAGGCCTTGTGGATGGGGCGCGAGGTGGCTTCCCACGCCCCGCCGATGTCGGCAAGACGGGCCTCGATGCACTCGACGTCGAGCATGATCGCACCGCCGCCCGAGAAGATCAGCTCGACGATGCCGGCCGGCTTGCTGATCTCGATGAAGCTGATCGCCAGCAGCGACAGGACTTCGGCAGGCTTGTCGCGGTCAATACCGCTGGTCTTGGCCCCGAGCACGCGGTCGAAATGCAGCACGGCCTGCCGTCGCTCATTATGCTGGCGAAACAGGCCGGATTTTGCCTCCCAGACGAAACGGTTCATGGTCAGCAGGAAACGCTTGGCCGCGGGGAGGAATTCGAGGTCGCTGACTTTCAGCACGGCATCCTGGACATGAGCCGAAACGATGCTCAGATCCTGGTCGTCGAGCGCGATAAGCTTAAGGGCGGTCATACGGATTTCGCACCTGAAGGTTGATTGTTCAGCCTTCTGTTAGGCGGTCTTGGCGATCGGTGCAACCGCACCAACAGCTGCAGCTCTGCGCTGCCCCTCATCGCCCTGCCGGGCACTTCTCCCCGGATAGTGACGGGGAGAAGGACGCTGCCGCGAAGGATTTCGCCAATCTCCTGCGCTGCTAGAGAGGAGCCGAGGTCGCGGGCTACGCCGAAATCCGTTCGATCACCGCGCCGCAGTTGGACAGCTTTTCTTCCAGCCGCTCGAAGCCGCGATCGAGGTGGTAGACGCGGTTGACCGTGGTCTCGCCTTCCGCCGCCAGGCCGGCGATGACCAGCGAGACAGAGGCGCGAAGATCGGTCGCCATGACCGGCGCGCCCTTCAGCTTCGGCACGCCGTCGACGATCGCCGTCTGGCCCGAAAGCGTGATGTGAGCGCCGAGCCGCGCCAGTTCCTGCACATGCATGAAGCGGTTCTCGAAGATCGTCTCGGTGATGCGCGACTTACCCTTGGCCATGGTCATCAGGCCCATGAACTGCGCCTGCAAATCGGTCGGGAAGGCCGGGAAGGGTGCTGTCGTCACGTCGACCGGCGAAATGCCGGCGCCGTTGCGCCTCACCCGGATGCCGGAATTGGTCGGCGTGATCTCCGCACCCGTCTGGGCGATCACGTCCAGTGCGGTCTGCAGCAGGTCCGCACGCGCGCCTTCGAGCACGACGTCGCCGCCGGTCATGGCGACGGCCATCGCATAGGTGCCGGTCTCGATGCGGTCGGGAATGACGCGCACGCGCGCACCGGAGAGCGATTCGACGCCGTCGATGGCAATGGTTGGCGTGCCGGCGCCGGAAATCTTCGCGCCCATGGCGTTGAGGCACTCGGCCAGATTGACGATCTCGGGCTCGCAGGCGGCATTTTCCAGCACCGTCTCGCCCTTGGCGAGTGCCGCGGCCATCATCAGCACATGGGTGGCGCCGACCGAGACCTTCGGGAAGATATAGCGGTTGCCGACAAGGCGGCCATTCCGGGTCTTGGCGATGACATAGCCGGTGTCGACGTCGATATCAGCGCCCAGCGCCTGGAGGCCCTCGAGGAACAGATCGACCGGCCGCGTGCCGATGGCGCAACCGCCCGGCAGCGACACTTTTGCTTCGCCCATGCGCGCCAGCAGCGGGCCGATCACCCAGAACGAGGCGCGCATCTTCGACACCAGCTCGTAGGGCGCTGT
Source organism: Mesorhizobium sp. M7A.F.Ca.CA.003.01.2.1 (assembly GCF_003998945.1). Taxonomy (NCBI): domain Bacteria; kingdom Pseudomonadati; phylum Pseudomonadota; class Alphaproteobacteria; order Hyphomicrobiales; family Phyllobacteriaceae; genus Mesorhizobium; species Mesorhizobium sp. M7A.F.Ca.CA.003.01.2.1. The sequence goes on from NZ_RZRA01000492.1 coordinate 1,985, forward strand.
GGTGTCGACGATGTTGCGGGCGGAGAAGTTGATGGTGCGCGAATAGCCCTCATTCTGCTTCTCGCGGCGGCCATTGACCGAATAATCGACGCCGTGATTGCCCAGGATGCGGATCAGCTGCTCAACATCGGCCAGATGCGGCACGTTTTCCAGCGTCAGTGTGTCGTCGGTCAAAAGCGAGGCGATCATCAAAGGCAGCGCCGCGTTTTTCGCGCCCGAGATCGGAATGCTTCCGGAGAGCTTGTTGCCCCCGACAATTCTGATGCGATCCATGGAAGAACGTCCCTCTCGGCCAAAAAAGGGCCGGTTCAATCGTTTGAGTAGCGGCCCGTCTAGACCATTGGCCAATCTGGTTCAAGAAATAGGATTTCGCCCACCCCAGGCCAAGAGTGACCTATTTGAGTTAATCTTTTTGTATTTTCTTCGATGCAGCGAGCCCGTCCGGACGCAGGTCGGCCTCGCCGGTCCGCCGCGAGCGCGACTGCGCCTTGCGCTTCTGCAGATTGGCGCGCAATTGCTCGGCGAGCCGATCCTTGCGGATTGTTGCGCTGCTTTTCGGTGGACCATCCTTTTTCACTGGAATTGTCTTGTCGTCCATCGCCCATCCCGCCGGCGACCCACCAGCTTGCTGTTCAGGGATAGCCAACATTGTGGCACTGCCATGTCATTAAAAGCCATCCGGCAAAGCCTTTCACAGAAGCGTTGCACTTGGCCTTGCGCTTGCCGGTTCGATATGGCAGAAGCCCCGCCATCAGCGGCTGCGGTAGCTCAGTGGTAGAGCACTCCCTTGGTAAGGGAGAGGTCGAGAGTTCAATCCTCTCTCGCAGCACCAGTTTCCAACATCCCTGTTGCCGCACGATCGTCCTCTGCATTTGCGAGGGCGAGGCGGGTACATGGGATGGCGCGGCCCTCGTGCCGGCAGACCCGATCAGCGGTTCATTGCTTCAGAAAATGGCTGCCACAGGCAAATCCAGCCGAAGCGCATTCCGGCAAGACACGATTCATTAACCAAGATGCTATTCATCGACATGACGTATTGTGGCATGGATGCCCGTCTTCGCCGGTCAGATCCATGCTTGTCAGGAAGAGGGCCGAAAGGCTCCTGATCTGGGCGGAAATCTAAATCGCCCGAAACAAAAGAACGTGCAAGGCATGAACGTGAGCGAAAACGTGCAAAACGCCCCCGGTGCTTCCCGTCTTTGGACCCTGCCTGCCATCATCGCAGCGTTCCTTTGCCTGTGCGCTACCGGCGCGTTCGCGGAGACGCGTGCTTTGAGGATTCAACATCTCCATACGGGCGAGAAGGCTGAAATCGTCTTCAAGCGCAATGGGCGCTATGATCCGGCGGGATTGAAGAAGATCAATCTCATGCTGCGCGACTGGCGTCGCAACGAACCGACGAAGATGGATCCGCGCCTGCTCGATCTTGTCTGGCAGGCCTATCGCGCCAGCGGCTCGACAGCCTATATCCATGTGGTCAGCGCCTATCGTTCGCCGGCGACGAACGCCATGCTGCGCAGCCGCTCGAAGGGTGTGGCCCGGGAGAGCCAACACATGGTTGGCCGCGCGATGGACTTCTTCCTGCCGGATGTGCCGCTGAAGAAACTGCGCGACATCGGCCTCAAAATGCAGGGCGGCGGCGTGGGTTATTACCCCACCTCCGGTTCGCCTTTCATACACATGGATGTCGGCAATGTGCGGCATTGGCCGGGCATCAGCCGCCAGGAACTCGCCAAGGTATTTCCGAACGGCAACACACTGCATGTGCCGAGCGACGGCAAACCGCTGCCCGGCTATGAGCAGGCGTTTGCCGCCTACAAATCGCGCAAGGGCGCCGGCACGCCCAACATCGAGCTGGCAAGCGTCGACGGCGGCCAACGCAGGCCGCGTGGCCTGCTGGCGACGCTCTTGGGCGGGGGCGGCGCAGACGAGTCCGATGATGTCGCCGAAGCGGTGCCGGCGCCACGCAAACCGGCGAGGTCCGTCGAACCCAGACCGGCCGGACAGGGTATCGCTATCGTGCCGCCGCAGGATGCCCAGCGGGCTGACATCCAGATTGCTGGCAGCGATCCAGGCGAAGAACCGCTTGCCGGGCAGAAGGGGAAGACGCCTGAAGCGATCGTCATGGCGATGGCGCCGGGCTCAGTGCCGCTGCCGGCCTTCGCAC
>NZ_RZRA01000493.1:0-4150 GCF_003998945.1 Mesorhizobium sp. M7A.F.Ca.CA.003.01.2.1
GTCGGGCATCGAGCCCGCTCAATTCGCCGCTGCATGCATCCCGAGTCGCGGCGCAGAAACGATGTGGAGAAAAATATGGCCGACGATATCACCGATACCAGCCAGACTGTTGCCGCCGGCCAGCTGCGTGCCTTCATCGAGCGCATAGAGCGGCTCGAGGAAGAGAAGAAGACCATTTCCGACGACATCAAGGAAGTGTTCGCCGAGGCCAAGGGCACAGGCTTCGACACCAAGGCGATGCGCACGATCATCCGGCTGCGCAAGAAGGACCAGGCCGAGCGTCAGGAAGAGGAAACCATCCTCGATCTGTACAAGGCCGCACTCGGCATGGTGTAGAGACCGTCTGGAAATTCTACTCCGGCGGCCATCTGGTGGCGTTTTCTGCGCTTCCCTAGTTCTACTGCAATGCAGTAGAACTGAGCTCACGTACTTTAAGTACGCTCCGCTCCGGTTCTCGAAACCACCACCATATGACTCGCCGGAGCGAATTTCGAAACAGTCTCCGGCCGAGCATGATGCCGGAGCGAGCATCGAGCCATGAGCGAATTCGACTTCGGCGCCCGCCGCGCCTCTGAATTCCGCCAGCGCGGCTTCTGGACGCTGTTCGCCGAGCGGCATCCGGAAGAAAGGGCTCTGATGGCGAGGCGCGGACCCTGGTTCTGGCAGCGCGGGCTGCCCGATTTCGCCTTGGTCCTTTCCATGTATGTCGCGCCGGCGCAGAGCCAGGTCGGCGTCTTCTTCGGCCGCAACGAGAAGTTCGGCGCCACGCAAGCGTGGTCGCGGTTGAAACCGTTCCAGCCTGATATCGAAGCCCGGCTGAAGCTCAGGCCGGAACAGAGTTGCGAGGATCTCGGCATCAATTCGATGTGGCGGGTGAACTGCTATGCCGAGGACAACTGGCCAGCCATGGCCGACTGGCTGGTGACCGAATGTTCGCGTTTCGAGCGCGCGGTAACCGAAGTCCTGAGGCAGGGATAGACATCCGGTGTTGCCAGAGGGTATCGGCTCCTTTTTCCGCTCACGCTGGCAAGGCCAGGTGCCGCTCGACCGGCTGTTCTGGCGCGACCTTGTTCTTGTCGGCACGGCGCTCAACGTCGCATCTCTGGTGGCCGCGATCGTCCTGCTCGGACTGAAGCTGCCGCTGGCGCTGGTTCTGGCGGTGCATTTCGCACCGGTGCCCTACAACCTCTTTCTGACCTTTTCCGTATGGCGAACCACGGAAAAGGCCGGTGGCGCCAAGGCCTCACTGATGACGCTCGGCGCCACATTATGGCTGATCCTGACGGTCGTGGTCTGAGAGCGGACACGGGCGCCCACCGCGTTCGCCGGGTTCGGCCGGGGGGCAATGAAAAGGGCGGCCGCAGCCGCCCTTTTCATTCATTCAATCGAATTTCGGTTCAGGCCGCCGGCTCGAATTTCAGCGCCACGCCGTTGATGCAATAGCGCAGGCCGGTCGGCGGCGGGCCGTCCTCGAAGACATGGCCGAGATGGCTGCCGCAGCGGGCGCAATGGCATTCGGTGCGAACCATGCCGTAGCTGCGGTCGACGGTGTTTTCGACCGAACCCGGCACCGGGTCGTTGAAGCTCGGCCAGCCGGTGCCGCTCTCGAACTTCAGCTTGGATTCAAACAAAGGCTGGTCGCAGCCGACGCAGGAAAAGGTGCCGGCGCGCTTCTCGTAGAGCAAAGCGCAACTTCCCGGCCGCTCGGTGCCGTGGCCGCGCATGACGGCATACTGCTCCGGCGTCAGCCGGGCGCGCCATTCGGCGTCGGTGCGGGTTACAGGGTAGGTGTGGGTGTCCATTCGATCTCCTCAGCCTTGCCGGCTCGCCACTACAGCGCCGCGCGCCCATCGGACGCGCAAAGGACGCTGTAGTACTTTGGTTTTGCGCATGATCCTTTCCGAACCGGAGGTTCGGGACCATGCGCGGATTGCAACCTCATATTCGCACCAAGATAGGCATTTGTTACGCGATTTGCCCGCATTTTCGATCGTGATCTTTATGCGATCGCCCTGAGATAGCGATCGACCGAAGCAGCGAACGCCGCTTTTGCGCCCCCGATGACATTCTGGTTCCACCATGCACCATAGATATGGTCGAACGCGAATGGCTCCAGTGCCGCCGCGATGCGGCGCACGGCCGCTGCATTGAGCGGAATGTAGTTCGGATAGCTGTACATGAAGCTGACATGGTGGCGCGTCGGCGTCACCTGCAAGATATCGCCGGCCAGCAAGACGTCGCCGACATCGCGTTTCCAGTGCAGCACCTGACCGCCGGCAAAGTGGCCGCCGCAGCGGATGAGCGTCAGCGAAGGGTTTATGGCCAGCGTCTCGCCTTCCCAACTGACGATCGCCTTGTGCGGTCGCATGATCCATTGGCGGTCGTCGGCATGGAGATAAATCGGCACGCCGCCAAACGCCTCGCTCCAACTGGCCATCACCGAATAATAGTGGCAGTGCGAGATGGCGATCGCCGCCAGGCCACCGCGGCGGTTGATCTCGGCCACCGCCTCGTCGCTGACCATCGAAACGCAGTCCCACAGCACGTTGCCGTGCGGCGTCTGCGCCAGCAGCGCCCGTTGGCCGATGGCGAAGCGCGGCTCGATGCCGAAGCCGAGAACGCCGGCATCGTCCTTCATAACAAGCCGGTGTCCTTCGGCAAGTTCCTCCGGCGTGATCCACGCTTGGCCCTCCCAGCGCACATATTGGCGCTCGTCCTCGCAGATCGGGCAATGTTCTGGCGGCGTCTCTGTCGCCGCGAACTGGACGCCGCATTGCAGGCAGAGGAAGCAGGTCATCGGATCTCCTGTCGGTCTTTCAGTGCTTTCTTGAAAGCTGCTTGGTCGCGCCCTCCAGCCCGGCCAGCGTCAGCGGGAACATGCGGCCGCCGAAAATGTCGCGGATCATCGCAACCGAATGGGTGTAGCCCCAGTTCTTGGGATCTTCGGGGTTCAGCCATACCGCGTTCGGCCATTGCTGCAGCAGACGGCCGAGCCAGACGCTGCCCGCCTCCGGATTCCAGTGCTCGACCGAACCGCCGGGGTGAGCGATCTCGTAAGGGCTCATCGAGGCGTCGCCGACGACGATCACCTTGTAGTCCGGACCGTATTTGTGAAGCAGGTCGAAGGTCGGAATCACCTCGGCATGCCTGCGGCGATTGTCCTTCCACACGCCCTCATAGAGGCAGTTGTGGAAATAGAAATATTCGAGCTGGCGGAATTCGGCGCGGGCGGCCGAGAACAGCTCCTCGACGCTTTTGATGTGGTCGTCCATCGAGCCGCCGACATCGAAGAACATCAACAGCTTCACCGCGTTGCGCCGCTCTGGCCGCGTCTGCACGTCGAGATAGCCGTGTTCGGCCGTGGCGTGGATGGTTCCGGGCAGGTCGAACTCTTCCTCGGCGCCCTCGCGCACCCAGCGACGCAGGCGTTTCAGCGCGATCTTGATGTTGCGGGTGCCGAGTTCGACGGCATCGTCGAAATTCCTGAACTCGCGCTTGTCCCAGACCTTCACCGCGCGGCGGTTGCGGCTTTCATGCTGGCCGATGCGCACGCCTTCGGGATTGTAGCCATAGGCGCCGAATGGCGAGGTTCCGCCGGTGCCGATCCATTTCGAGCCGCCCTGGTGGCGACCTTTTTGCTCCTCGAGTCGCTGTTTCAAAGTCTCCATCAGCTTTTCGAACCCGCCGAGCGCCTCGACCAGTTTTTTCTCCTCGTCGGTCAGGTGCTTTTCGGCGAGGCGGCGCAACCATTCCTCGGGGATATTGGCGACGTCCAGCGCGTCCGGTCCGCCCAGCGCTTCAATGCCCTTGAAGACATGCGCGAACACCTGGTCGAAGCGGTCGATGTGGCGCTCGTCCTTCACCAGGGCGGCGCGGGCGAGGTAATAAAAACCTTCGACGTCGTAGTCGACCAACCCGGCTTCCAGCCCTTCGAGCAGCGACAGATATTCCCTGAGCGAGACGGGAACGCGTGCAGCCTTCAGTTCAAGGAAGAAGGGGATGAACATGGCCGGTTACAGCAAATCATACTCGATGAAGCCCGTGCGGCGGGCGACGTGGTCGTAAAGCTTGCGCGCGGTGGCGTTGGTCTCGTGCGTCATCCAGTAGACATTCTTGACGCCGATCTTTGCCGCCTCTTCCTTCACTGCGT
>NZ_RZRA01000494.1:0-4149 GCF_003998945.1 Mesorhizobium sp. M7A.F.Ca.CA.003.01.2.1
CCACAGATCAGCCCGGAACAGATCGGTCCCGGATTTCAGGCTGGTGACGATGGCGTAATAGAACGGGAACACCGCGACGAAGACGATTGCCCCGACCAGCAGGTAAAAGGCCGTGCGCTTCACGATCCACATCTCAGCGGTCCCCGTCCAGGCTGATCCGGCCGATCCGGATGGTGACGATGGTAAGCAGAGCGAGAATGAGGAAGAGCAGGGTCGAGGCGGCGGAGCCATAGGCGAACTTGTCGAACTCGAACAGGTTCTCGCGGGCGAACACCGACATCGACTTGGTGTGCACATTGTTGGGCGTCAGCACATAGATCAGGTCGAAGATACGCAGCGCATCGAGCGCGCGGAAGATCACCGCCACCAACAGCGCGGGACGGATCAGCGGCAAGGTCACCCGCCAGAAGATCTGCCAGGGGTTGGCGCCGTCGAGCCTGGCGACCTCGATGATCTCCCTCGGCAGCATCTGCAGCGCGGCCAAGATGAGCAGCGTCATGAATGGCGTCGCCTTCCAGATATCGACGATGAGGACCGCCGCCATCGCGGTGTCGGCGTTGGCCGTCCAGGCGATCTTGGTGCTGATCAGGCCGAGATTGAGCAGCACCACATTGATGATGCCGAACTGGTCGTTGAGCATCCATTGCCACATCTTCGCCGAGACGATCGTCGGGATCGCCCAGGGGATCAGGATCGCCGCCCTGACGATGCCGCGGCCTCTGAATTCGGCGTTGAGAACCAGGGCAACGATGGTGCCGAGGATGGTCTCGCAGGTCACCGAAATCACGGTGAAGCGCACCGTGTTCCAGACGGCACGCCACCAGACAGGGTCGACCAGCAACCCGTCATAGAGGGTCCGGCCGCTTGGCATGTGAAGTACCGAAAAGTAATTGGCGAAGCCGACCCATTGGCGCGCGTCGAGATCGGCCAGCGAGGCGTCGGTGAAGCTGAAATAGACCGTGCGGGCAAGCGGCCAGCCGGCCGCCGCGGCGAGCACCAGAAGCATTGGCGCCAGGAAAAGCCACGCCGAGCGAACGCGCTGTGCCCTCAACGGCGCGTGCGCGGCCTTGGCTGTTTCCGGTTTCATCCCTGTCATCTCGCTCCGCTCGCTGCGGTCCCGCCGGCCGGCTGTCCCAGTATCGTCACCAGCCTCGGCCCTTCAGCTTGGTCAGCGTCGCTTCGAGGTCGGCCAGATTGTCGGCGGCAGTGCCGTCGCCCGAGAGCGTGTTGTGAACAGCGTTCCAGAACTGGCTCGACGCCTCGTTGTATTTGATCCTGGTGGCGGCCGAGGGGCGCGGCACCGCATTGAGAAAGATCTGCTTCCAGCGCGGAATAATCGGGTGTTCCATGGCAATGTCGGCATCGTCATACAGCGCCTGGATGGTCGGCAGATTGGACGTCTTCAGCGCGCGGTATTTCTGCATCGCGGGCGAGGCAATGAACTTGACCAGCTCGATCGCGGCATCCGGATGCTTCGAATATTTGGAGACCGCGAGGTTCCAGCCACCCAGCGTCGCGACCGGTCGGGCGCCTTCGCCGGTGCCGGCCGGCAGCGGCGCCACGTCGAACTTGCCCTTGATCGGCGAGCCCTCGCCGTTGCCGAGCGCATAGGCATAGGGCCAGTTGCGCATGAACACCGCGTTGCCGGTCTGCCAGACGCCGCGCGATTCCTCTTCCTGGTAGGCGAGCACGCCGGGCGGCGCGATGGTCCCGACCCAGCCCTTGACCATATCGAGCACCGCCGCCGCTTTTGGATTGCTGATGGAGATGGAGCCGTCCGGCTCGATGATCTGGCCGCCGCCATTCGACATCACCCATTCGAGCGCGTCGCAGGTCAGCCCCTCATAGGCGTTGCCCTGAAAGACGAAGCCCCAGATATCCCGATTGCCGGCTGCACGTTCCTTATCCATGACCAGCCTGGCGGTGTCCGCCAGTTCCTTCCAGGTGGCCGGCACCTTGGCGCCATATTTGTCGAGGAGATCCTTGCGGTAGTAGAGCGCCGGCGCATCGGTGAAGATCGGCAAGGCGACGAGCTTGCCATTGACGGTCTGCGACCGGATGATCGACGGGAAATGCTCGGCCACGATGTCCCTGGTCGCTGCGGTCAAATCGACGAGCTGGCTGGCGAGCTGCGGCGCCCAGATCACGTCCGTCTGGTAGACGTCGATGTCGCTGTTTCCGGCGGCAAGCCACAGCCGGTACTGGCCGAACTGGTCGGTCCCGGACGTCGGCATGACGACGATGTTGACCTTGTTGCCGCTGTCTTTCTCGTAACGGTCGAGGATCTCGCGCAGCACCTTGATGCCGTCGCCGGTATCGCCCGACACCATCGACAGCTCGACGGCCCGCGCCGGCGTACCAATCAGCATGGCGGCGACGCCGAGCGCCAGGAATGCGTGAGAAAACTTCATGGTGATGGATGTCCCTCCGCAGCCGGCGACAGGAAACACTCCACGCGCCGGCAGCTTGTCGGACCCCGCCTTCCATTGAATGCGAAGCGGCGCTTTGGGTTCCCAAATCGCGCCGTTCCTGCGTGAGGCGACACCCATCAGGGGGTGTTGAGATTCAGGTCAGGCCGAGTCGAAAATGGTGGTTTCCGAGAACCGGAGCGGAGCGTACTTTTGGGTACGTGAGCACCGGAAGCGCAGGAAGCCATCATTTGCAGGCCGGCATCACCTGAATATCAGCACACCCTAGCCTTCCCAGGCGACAGGCATCATCCCCAGCCGCTCATAGAGCCGGACGGCGGCGGGATTCTCGACCGTGTTGGTCTTGAGGTCGACATGGTCGGCGCCGCGTTCGCGAAAAACGGCGAAGGCGTGCCACATCAGCGCTTCGGCAACACCCTTGCCGCGCGCCTCGGGATGAACGGCAAGATCCTTGACGAAGGCGCGGGTCCAGCACAGCGCCGCCGCCGCCAGCCGGCCCTTGGCGTCGATGACGAGGAAGCACAGCGCCGGGTCGAATTCGGGATCGTCCGCGATACGCGGCCACCACTCGTCGAACGGACCATCGGCGCCGTCATCGAACACTTCCGTCAAAAGCGCATGCAGGGCGGGCGCGTCACCAGGCTCGAAACTGCGCATGACAAAGCCGTCGGGCCAGTGCGGCGGAACCAGCGTCTCATCGAGGATCTTGCGCAGCCGGATGTCGTTCAGGGCCGGCGGGCGCGGTTCAGGCATCGCGCTCAGGCGTCGGGTTGCAGGCGACGGCGCTGGCGGTCGCGGCCAAGGCCGGTCGCCTCGAGCAGGCCCTTGCGCTTGGCGTCGTAATAATAGCCGGTCTGATAGAGCCAGTCGGCCTTCTTGGCGTTGCCGCCGGCCACCAGCCAGGCGCCGCGCAGATATTTGACCGCGTATTTTAGATTGGTTTCGGCGTCGAACAGGCCCTTGGCCGGTCCGTCATAGCCCATGCCGCGTGCCGTCGCGTGCTTGATCTGCATCAGTCCCCAATGGCCGTTGTTGTAGGCTTTCGGGTTGAAGGTGCTCTCGCGGTTGACGACATGGCGCACCAGGTCCACCGGCACCTGGTAGATCGCCGCATATTTCTCGATCAGCCGCTCGACATCGCCACGCACGCCCGTCGCGTGTTCTTCTTGCACGGGCCCTGCCGGAAACTGGACCAGGGCCGCCGGGTTCTGCGGCACGACATAGGCGACCTGCTGGACGCCGGGCATGCGGTCGCCCTTGGCGGTTGCCGGCACGATCAGCCCCGCGGTCGTATAAGTCTCGGCCGCCTTGACCGGTTCGTTCGCATTTGCCGGCGGCGGCGCCTGCCAGGCATTGGCGGTCATCACCGCGGGCACGGCTGGTGCCGCCGGTGTCGATCCGGCAAAAGCGGCGGTCGCCGCAGCCGGCTGTGCGGCGGAATCGGGCGGCAGCTCGGCCGTCTGAACGGGGGCGATCCCCGATGATTCCGGCAGCACCGAAACCGTCTCCGGCAGAGGCACGGTGAAGCCGGCATCAGCGCCGGCGGCGGTCGCTGTTTCGGTGAGAGCAGGCGCGGACTTCATCTGCGAGGTCGACGTGCAGCCGCTGATGCCGGCGGCGGCCAGGATCACGCCGATCGCGATAAGGTTGAGTTTTGCTGGCAAGCCGCGCTCGGGTCCGGTTTGTCGGGTTGTTAAGAAATCCCTTACACCAGCGATTC
>NZ_RZRA01000495.1:0-4148 GCF_003998945.1 Mesorhizobium sp. M7A.F.Ca.CA.003.01.2.1
CGGCGCAGTGCCGCCGATCTGGTGATCGGCCTTTCCGCTTGATTCGACGGATTGTGCAAGGGGAACTTTAAGACTTTCAGGCCGTTATCCCGACACGACAATTGTGCCAAAAGAGGGATTCGGTCCAATGGCAACCAAGGCAAAAAAGCCTGCGCCCGCCAAGGGCAAGGCGACCCAATCCAAAACCGGCGCCGGCCCGGCAATGACAGGCCGTTCGAAGGACGCCAAGCCGGCTTTCGGCAAGGCAGCGCCGAAGAAAGTGGTGCCGGCCGCAGCGAAAGCCGCGCCAAAAGCCGCAAAGCCGAAGAAGCCCGCGAGTTCCAGCGACTCCTTGGGCGGCAGTGCGATGCGCACGGCCAAGGCCACAGCCAACGTCGCTGCCGGCGCGGTCATGGTCGCCGCCCGAGGTGCTGCGTCGCTCGCCGCTTCCGTCATGGGCAAAGGCGGTTCGAAAGCCAAAGCGAAGGCGAAATAGCCGCGCTTCGGAGGCTGGTTTTTCTATCCCTTGGCCGGGATGGTCAGGCCTTTTTGCACCGCCGGCCGCGCCAGGCCGCGCTCCAGCCATGTTCCCAGATGGGCGAAATCGTCAAAGCCGACGAGTTCGCGTGCTTCGTAGAATCCGATCAGGTTGCGCACCCAACCGAGCAGCGAGATGTCGGCGATGGTGTAGTCATTGCCCATGATCCACTTGCGCCCCTTCAGCCGGCCGTCGAGCACGCCGAGCAGTCGCTTTGACTCGTCGCGATAGCGCTCCAGAGGGCGTTTGTCGGCGATTTCGCGGCCGGCGAATTTGTGGAAGAAGCCGACCTGGCCGAACATTGGCCCGACCGAGGCCATCTGGAAGAACACCCACTGGATGGTCTCGTAGCGGCGCGCGCCATCAATGGGCATGAGCAGGCCGGTCTTTTCAGCAAGGTAGAGCAGGATGGCGCCGGATTCGAACAGGCCGATCGGCTGGCCGTCCGGGCCGTTGGGATCGATGATCGCCGGTATCTTGCCGTTGGGATTGAGCGACAGGAATTCCGGTGTCCAGCTTTCGTTCTGGCCGATGTTGACCCAATGCGGCTCGTAAGGAAGGCCGAGTTCCTCCAGGGCGATCGATATCTTCACCCCGTTCGGCGTTGTCGCCGAATAGAGCTGGAGCTGGTCCGGATGCTTGGCCGGCCAACGCGTTGCGATCGGAAAGGCGGACAGGTCTGCCATGGAAACTCCTGGATGAGGATTCGCGCCGAGCGGCGCGGTTTTGGCGGGTCGGCCAAGGATTAGACGCGGCGCACGGCACGATCAATATGGCGGCGAAGGGTTTCATCGTGCACGGACAGTCAACGGAATGGCCTGCCTGGGGCAGATCCGCCCGCCCCTTAGATCAGGCAGCCTTGAAGGCCAGCACGGCATTGGTGCCGCCGAACGCGAAGCCGTTGCTGATCGCGGCGCGCACCTTGCGCTCGCGCGGCACATTCGGCGTGACGTCGAGGTCGCAATCGGGATCGGCCTCACGAAAATTGGCCGTCGGCGGCACGATGCCTTCGCGGATCGCCATCACGCAGGCGATCATCTCCAGCGCACCCGATGCGCCGAGGCAATGGGCGTGCATCGACTTGGTCGACGACACCGAAAGCTTGTAGGCATGGTCGCCGAAGACGCGCTTGATCGCTGCCGTCTCGATCTGGTCGTTGGCCTTGGTGCCGGTGCCATGGGCATTGAGGTAGTCGACATCCTCGGGATTGAAGCCGGCATCGGCCAGGCAGGCGCGCATGGCCGCCGTCGGCCCTTCGACGGTCGGCGCGACAATGTCGGAGGCGTCGGCGGAGAGGCCGGCGCCGGCGACCTCGGCAAGGATGGTGGCGCCGCGCGCCATGGCGTGCTCATACGTCTCCAGGACCGCCATGCCGGCGCCCTCGCCGAGTGACAGTCCCTGGCGGTCGGCCGAGAATGGCCGGCAGGTGTCGGGCGCCAGCACGCGCAGTGCTTCCCAGCCCTTCAGGATGCCCCAGACCAGCGGCGCATCGGTGCCGCCGGCGACCATCACATCGGCGCGGCCAAGTCTGATCTGGTCGACAGCCGAGGCGATGGCGTGGTTGGACGACGAACAGGCCGAGGTGACGCCGAAGACCGGGCCGCGCAGGCCCAGATTCATGCTGACATGGCCAGAGGCCGCGCTTGGCATGACCTTTGGCACGGTGAAGATGCCAGCGCGGTTCTTGCCCTCGACCAGTATGGCGCGATAGCTCTCTTCGATCGCCTCCCAGCCGCAGACGCCGACGCCGACGACGGTGCCCATCCGATAGGTGGTGGCTTCAGTCGAGACCAGGCCGGCGTGCTGCATGGCTTCCCTGGCTGCGATCGTCGCCAGCAGGCTGAAGCGGTCCATCGACACGGTCTGCTTGCGGTCGATGCCGTGATCGGGAAGCGTCTTGATTTCGCAGCCGACCTTGACCTTCAGATCATGCAGTTGGGGACTTGTGATCTGGCCGATGGCCGAGCGGCCGGCGCGCATCTCGTTCCAGATCGCGGGCGCGCTGGTGCCGAGCCCGCAAATGCCGCCCATGCCGGTGATGACAACGCGCTGCCGCATTCAGTTCAGGCTTTTTTCGCGATCAGCGCGCGCACAGCTTCGACCATGTCGCCGACGTTCTTCAGATTGCTCCAGGCGTCGACCGTGTTCATCTCGATCTCGATGCCATACTCTTCCTCAAGATCGAAGATAATCTCCGTCAGCTCGAGCGAATGGATGCCAAGCGAGGTCAATTCGGTGGTGGTGGTGATTTCTTCGCCGCCCGGCTCGGCATGAGCCTTGATCTTCGCGATGATATCCGTTGCCAGCTGGTCGGCCATTCGGTTCCTTCCCCACTATCTCGCGTTTCCCGACGCCGACTGAGCAGCGCCCCTTTTTCTCCTGGTATCAAGCCGCCGTCGTCGTTTAATACCCCCGCCAAGCGCAGCATGACCGTACCAAGGTGGTTCCCTCTATAGAAACCGAAACGTTGTCAAGCAACAAGCTATATCGAACTCCATATCGACAAAGCCGCCGGAGTGCTTAACGTGCAGGCATGGATATGGGCGAACATGGCGGGATTTCGACGCAGCGCGTTGCGGGCGTGGCGCGGCTTTCCTGCGCGCTTGGCGAGGGCCGCACGCGCCTGCGGCGCCTCTATCAGGACGGCGCCGCCAAGATAAGAATGCCGGCCGTCTCGGCCGATCCGCTCGAAGCGGTGCTGATCAACACCGCCGGCGGAATGACGGGCGGCGACCGTATCGCCTGGGACGTGGATGTCGGCGCGGCCGCTTCGGCATCGATCACCGCGCAGGCCTGCGAGAAGATCTACCGGGCGGCATCCGACCATGCCGAAGTGCGGGTCAATTTGTCGGTAGGCGAAAACGGCCGCATCGCCTGGCTGCCGCAGGAAACCATCGTCTTCGACAGGGCGGCCTTTGCCCGTACGCTCAACGTCGAGCTTGCCGTCGGCGCCGAGGCGCTGGTGCTGGAAGCCGCCGTCTTCGGCCGCCTGGCGATGGGCGAACGCGCCACGCAGGGCAACTTCCATGACCGCTGGCGTGTGCGTCAGGATGGCGCCCTCGTTCATGCCGAGGATTTCCGCATCGGGCCCGATATCGCCGCAACGCTCGATCGCCCGGCGGTTGCCGGCGGCGCGATCGCGGTGGCGACATTGCTTCTGGTGTCGCCGCGCGCCGAAGCCCTGCTCGATCCGGTTCTGGAGATCGTCGGCGACCAGGGCAGCGCCAGCGCCTGGTGCGTGAAGAAATCTGGCAAGCTTCTTGCGAGGCTCTACGCCGGGGATGGCTACCGACTGCGCCAGCGGCTGGTTCCACTCGTCGAATTGCTCAACGGAAGGGCGGGGTTGCCCAAATTATGGTCACTATAGGCCTGCCTCTACCAATCCAGGGAAACGCATGAACCTGACGCCGAGGGAAAAGGACAAGCTGCTGATCGCCATGGCGGCGATGGTGGCGCGCAAGCGGCTCGAACGCGGCGTCAAGCTCAACCATCCGGAAGCGATTGCGCTGATCACCGATTTCGTCGTCGAAGGCGCCCGCGACGGCCGTCCGGTCGCCGAACTGATGGAAGCCGGCGCTCATGTCGTCAGCCGCGCGCAAGTCATGGAAGGCATCGCCGAGATGATCCATGA
>NZ_RZRA01000496.1:0-4142 GCF_003998945.1 Mesorhizobium sp. M7A.F.Ca.CA.003.01.2.1
GTCCGCACCGGTTCGCAAGAGATAGCGTTCTGCCGCTCCCGCACGTTCGGGCTCGGCAATACCGGGCAGCATCTGCAGCAGTTTGTGGAGGGCGAGCCCACGCAGCACGGCAAAGCCGGGCTCGGCGTCGGCGTCGAGCACCGGCGACGCCTTGTCGACAACGGCTTGCTTGCCTTCGTCGATCAGCGCCGAGGCGCCCGATGGCGACAACGGACGCGGCAGATCCTCGAAGGGCAGCAAGGGCCGGAACAGCGTCGCCGGCAAAGGCGCGAAAGCGTCGGCCTGCCGTAGCTGATCGGCGGAACTTGGCGCGACGGGGGGCAGCTTGGTGACATGGAAACGGTGCACCGGCTCGCCGCCGGCGGGATGCGCACGCTGCTCGCTCTCCGACGCGCCGATCAGCGCGCGGCTGACGATCGAGTGCCAGGTGCCGGCGTTCGGCGCCCGCTTGCCATGATAGCCGCAGACGATCAGCCGGTCCTCGGCACGGGTCATGCCGACATAGAGCAGCCGGCGGTATTCGTCGTCGGCGAGTTCCCGTGCCCTTGAGGCCGCCGCTTTCGAAAAACCGTTGGCGACCTCGCTGGCCGAGCGCCAGAGATAGCCCTTGCCGTCCCAGTTCGCGCCGGAGCCATCGAAGGGCATCAGGCGCGGCAAATGCTGGTCGCTGAACGGCGCGGAACCGCCATCGACCAGGAACACGACGGGCGCTTCCAAGCCCTTGGCGGCGTGCACGGTCATGACCCGGACCTCGTCGCGGGTCTGGTCCATCTCGCGCTTGATCTCGGGACCGGCGTTTTCCAGTGTCGACAGGAAGGCTTCCAGCCCCGGCAGGCCGGTTCGCTCCTCGGCAAGGCAGAAGCTGAGGAACTCGTCGAGAATATCGCCAGCTTCGGGCCCGAGCCGCGCGATCATCTTGCGGCGCACGCCATCGCGCGCCAGCAGGGCGGCGTAGAATTCGAACACTGGCTTAAACGCGGCTTCGTTCGTCCAGATGTCGACCTGGGCGACGATCTTCGCCAGTCTCTCGCTTTCGCCGGCGTGCTGTCGCAGCGATGCGATCAATGACAGGCCGGCCGGCCTCTGCGCGGCGAGCGTGAAAAGCGCCTCTTCCGGCAGATCGAAGATCGGGCTGCGCAACACGGCGGCAAGCGACAAATCGTCCTGCGGCTGGATGAGGAGGTGACCGAGCGCGATCAGGTCCTTGACCGCGATGTGCCCGGGCAGGCTCAACCGGTCGGCGCCGGCAACCGGAATGTCGCGGCGTTTGAGTGCGCGGGTCAGGGCATGGACGAAGCGATCGCGCTTGCGCACCAGCACCAGCACATCGCCCGGCCGCAGCCGCTTGCCGCGGCCTTCGATGATTTCGCCACTGCCGATCCAGCCGGCGATGGTGGCGGCGACGTTCTCGGCCACGCGCACCGCCGGCGCGTGGGCATGGTCGATGGCTTGCGTCCAGTCGTCGGGCTCATCGACAACATCGGCGCCGACCGACGGCCACACCTCGACATAGCCCGGCGCGTCGGTGCGGATCGCCTGGTGGCGAAGCGGATCGGGATCATGACTGATGCCGCGCCGCACGGCTGGATCGGCGAAGACGCGGTCGACCGCGGTCAGAACATCGTCGGTCGAGCGGAACGACCAGGTCAGCTTGAGGTCGGCGAAGGACGCCTCGGCGTCACGCACTCGTCCGGCAAACAACAGCCGGCTGTCGGCGAAGGAGTCCGGGGCCGCACCCTGGAACGAATAGATCGACTGCTTCTCGTCGCCGACGGCGAACACCGTGCGATGGACCCTGTCGCGTGCGCCAAAGCCGGCAAAGAATTCCTCCGCCAGCCGTTTCACCACTTCCCATTGGTCCGGACTGGTGTCCTGCGCCTCGTCGAGCAGGATGTGGTCGATGCCCTGGTCGAGCTTGTACTGCACCCAGGGGCCGGCGTCCGGCCGCGCCAGCAGGTTGACGGTGCGGGTGATCAGGTCGTTGAAATCGAGGAAGCCGCGGCTGCGCTTGAGCATTTCGTAGCGGGCGATCAGCCAGTCGGCGATGGTCAGCGCGGCAGCCGTGCCTTCAAGCATCCGGAACAGGGCCAGCCGATCGGTGGTTTCGACTATGGCGTTGGCGGCCGAGAGATAACGCTCCGCCAGATCCGGCAACCGGTCGACCAGGGCCTTCTTGAAGGCCTTTGCCGGGTCGTAAGCGTCGCCATCGGTCTTGAGGAAGGCTCGCGCGAGCAGTTGCAGGCGGCGAATGGGATCGCCCTCGGCAAAAGCCTGCCGCGCATAGGGCAGGATGTTGTTCAGTACCGATCTGGCGTCGGTGGCCTCGGCGGCGTGGGCGAAGCCGGCAAAATAGTCGGGCAGGAAGCCCGGCAACGGCCATACCGAAGCGGCTATGCCCTCGGCCGTCTGGCCTGGATGGAAATGGAATTCGTCGAACAGGGCCTGGAAATGCGTGCCATCGCGCCCGACCGCCTCGATGAAATGGCGCAAGCCGTCGCGCTTGCGCACAATCTCACCCAGCAAGGCGTCGAGCCCGGCTTCGCCGCCCCGATCGAGAATGGAGGCAAAAGCCTCGGCCAGATCCCTGTCACCGGCGGACGTGCCCGAAATCATCTCGCGGCGCGCCGCGGCAAACAGCGATGCCTCCATCTGGCCGTCGAGCATCTCGAAATGGGCCGGGATGTTGGCCTCCAGCGGGAACTGGTGCAGCACCGATTCGCAGAAGGCGTGAATGGTCTGGATCTTCAGCCCGCCGGGCGTTTCCAGCGCCTCGGCGAACAGGCGCCGCGCCCGGCGCATGGTCTCGAGATCGGGCCGGCGCCCCTCCAGCGCCTCGACCTTTGCCGCCAGATCCACGTCACCAAGCGTCGTCCACTCCGACAGTGTCGAAAAGACCCGGTTCGACATGTTGGCGGCGGCGGCGCGCGTATAGGTCAGGCACAGGATCTTCGACGGATCGGTGCCGCGCAGCAGCAGCCGGATTACGCGCTGCGCCAGCACATGGGTCTTGCCGGAGCCGGCATTGGCCGACACCCAGGCGGAATTGCCGGGGTCGGCGGCGCGGGCCTGGCTGGTCGCGGTGTCGCTGGGAATGGGATAGGCCTTCTTCATGCCTCCCCTCCCTCGTCGCCGGCATCGCCGCCTGCCGACCATTCGAGCACGCGGGCAAGATGGTCGTAGTCGCCATCCGTCTCGCCTTCGCGGAACGGCAGCGCGCGCGACAGATACCCGGTCGCAGGGTCCGCATAGTGGATCAATAGCTTTTCCAGCCGTGCCCAGGCCTCTTCGGCAAGATCGGTCGCGGTCCGCGGCTGGCGGTTGTGTTCGAGGATGGATTCCTCGAACACCTCGCCATTCGGCTTCAGCCTGATGAAAGCCAGTTGAGAGGGCTCACGCACGCCCAAATCCTTGAAGGCGCCGCGCCTGAGCAGCGCGCCCTCGAGCGCCAGTTGCGGCGCAAGCAGTGTGTGCGCCTGCGCCTTGGACGGCGAGGAGCCGGTCTTGTAGTCCAGTATGTCGGCCATGCCGCCGGCCAGAAGGTCGACGCGGTCGGCGTAGCCGGACAGCGTCACGCCGGACTGGCCGACAACGGTCTTTCCGGCGCGCTCCTCGGCATGGCGCCTTGTCACAGCATCAGCGCGCGTGCGCTCCCACTCGATGATGTTGGCGGCGAGTTTCTCGAAGCGCGGCCACCACACCGCCTCGACGTCGGCCGGAAGGGCGGCTTCGGCAAAGCAGGCGCGGCCGGCGGCGATGAGGCCGGCAAGCGCATCGGGAGCGCGCGGATCGGCGACGCTGCCTGAGAACAGGTGCAGGATGGCGTGAAACAGCGTGCCGCGCTCGGCCGCACCAGGGTCGCGAATAACCGGATCGAGCGGCATCAGGCCGAGGATGCGTCTTGCATAGACGGCGTAGGGGTCACGGCGCAGGGTCTCGATCTCGGTGACCGAGAAATGCGTCGGGCGCACCGACAGCGGCGGCTTCGGCTGCGGCCGTGGCGCGAAATCCTGCCTTGGGCCGGCATCCAGCGCGCGCGCCCAGGCGAGCAGCTCGTCGCCACGCCGGCGCAGCTCCGCTGCCTGGTCGCTGCCGATGAAGGTCAGCAGCCGCTGAAGCCAGCGCGACGGCACGGCGGGTGCATC
>NZ_RZRA01000497.1:0-4135 GCF_003998945.1 Mesorhizobium sp. M7A.F.Ca.CA.003.01.2.1
CGCGCGGGCGGCCTTCAGGTGCGCTTCCGTGACATCCTGCGAAAACGCCGGCGACGAGAAGGCGAAAACGGCCGAGGCCGCCAGAAGGACGGAAAGGCTGCGAACCCGGTTATGCAACGTCATGATCGGTAGAACTCCCTGGTTTTCGGGCGGCATGGACGGTTTGGATACCGTCGCCGCCGGCGATGATGGCCGCTGAAGCCAGCCCGATGAAAAGACCATGCTCGACCACGCCCGGAATGGCGTGGAGAGCATTCGAAAGCGCTCTTGTATCCGGAATGCGGCCAAAAGATGCATCGAGGATAAAATGGCCGCCGTCTGTAACAAAAGCCTGCCCGCCCGTCATCCTCAATGTGACCGGTCCGGAAAGACCGAGCTTTTCAGCCGCCGCGGCAACCGCGATTTCAGTGGCGCGCAGGCCGAACGGATTGACTTCGATCGGCAGGGGAAAACGGCCGAGCGTCTCGACCATCTTGGAGCGGTCGGCGATGACGATCATGCGCTGGGACGCCGCGGCGACGATCTTCTCGCGCAGCAGCGCGCCGCCGCCGCCCTTGACCAGGGTCAGTTCCGGGTCGACTTCGTCGGCGCCGTCGACGGTGAGATCCAGCTCTGGCGTTTCCTCCAGCGTCGACAGCGGCACGCCAAGCTCGCGGCAGAGCAACGCGGTGCGCTCCGAAGTCGGTACGCCGATGACGGTCATGCCGGTTGCAACCTTTTCGGCAAGCAGCCGCACGAACTCCTCGGCCGTGGTGCCGGTGCCGATGCCAAGCCGCATGCCGTCGCTTACATGGGCGAGTGCTGCCCGCGCGGCTTCGACCTTCAACTGCCTTGCATCCATGTCGGTTATTGCCCCGGAAATTCGCTGCCGGGCTCGTAGCATTTTTGCCGGTCCGGTCAAAGCCCTGGACGGCGCTTCTCCAGGTGATGCTCAGTGTAGGAATTATTTCCTTGACGGGTGAGTGCAGCTATGCTACATTTTTGCCTATGGTGCTGATTTGCGCCAACAACCCGCCGTCGAAGCGGGTTTTTTCATATCGGACGGGCCCGCTGCGAATGCCCGGCCTGATAAGCAGGCCCCGCCTGAACGAGCTGGCCCAGCGCTTGCCTTGACGCGCCGCAGCCTTTATCGCCTGCCCCTGTAGAAACTTGCCCCAGGACAGACCATGACCCGACCGATCATCGTGTTCGACCTCGACGGTACGCTGATCGACACAGCGCCGGACCTGCTCGACAGCCTCAACCACAGCCTGGCCGCCAGCGAGATCGCGGCGGTCGACGAAGCCGGCTTCAGGCGCTTTGTCGGTCACGGCGGCCGGGTGATGATCGAGCGGGCGCACGCCGCCCATCAGCGATCGCTTGCCGTCGAGGAGCACGACCGGCTGCTGAAACTTTTCCTCGACCACTACACGCTCAACATCCCCGGCAAGTCACGCCCCTACCCCGGTGTCGTCGAGGCGATCGCGCGCTTCGAGGAGGCCGGCTATACCCTCGCCATCTGCACCAACAAATACGAAGCCAACTCGCTGGCGCTGATCGAGGCGCTCGGCCTGACCAAACATTTCGCGGCCATCGCGGGCCAGGACACGTTCGCCTTCCGCAAACCCGACCCGCGCCATTTGATCGAGACCATAAAGCTGGCCGGCGGCGACCCTCACCGCGCCCTGATGGTCGGCGATTCGCAAACCGACATCGACACGGCGAAAGCCGCCGGCATTCCGGTGGTGGCGGTCGATTTCGGCTACACCGACCGCCATGTGCGCGAATTCGAACCGTCGGCTGTCATTTCGCATTTCGACGCCCTGACGCTCGACCTGGCGCAAAGGCTGATTGCCGCTGCCGGAAACTGACTGGAAGGCGGCCGGAGACAGGGCGCAAAGCACAGCAAAACCGATCCGTGTCAGAACGCCGGACAGCGCCTTGACTTCCCGCACCCGCCTCCCTTATATCGCGGCTCGCTTGGCCTTCGGGCAACGAGCGGGCGATTAGCTCAGCGGGAGAGCACACCCTTCACACGGGTGGGGTCGCAGGTTCAATCCCTGCATCGCCCACCATCGGCCTTCCTGAACGCCGCACCCCAAAATGCCTAGCAACTACACCCCGCCCCTTGCCCGCCAAAAATTCTTCTGGGCGAATTCCACGCGCTGCTGTAGCTCGCATATCTCTGGAACGGGCAGACGTCGGAGCCGTTTTGGACCTTCATCTGTTCGCGATCCCAAAACGACACCCTCGATGCGGTCGTCGGCGCAAAAGACCGTATAGCGTTGTTCCGGCTCAGCGCTCGGGCTTGCTCCATGGGCCGGGCTTCATCGAGCGCCACTTGCCCGACAGGTCGCTGACCGCTTCGTCCGTTAGCCAAAGATGCGTAGTCGCAGCAATGGAAGGCGGCGAGATAGTCGCCGCGCATGAACTCCTGTCGATGGGGCCAAACTCTGCCCTACGCCGGTCGAGCCGCGATCAGCGCTTCATCGCGTGCAGGATGGCCTGCATGTGCTCTTCCAGGTCGAGTTCGCCCCGAGCCTCGGCGGTCAACAGGTAATCGGCCTTGGCCCGGCGGTCGCCTCGGCTGATCGCAGGATAGGAGCAGATGGCAAGCAATGCTTCCTGTTCAATCCGGTCTGCCCTCTTGCGATCGTGGCTGCTGCTGCCCGCTTGATGAACAACCCTGTGAAGCCCGACATAGCTGGCTTCATGGGCTCCGATCAGCGCCCGCAATTCGGGTGAGGCCCCTTCCGCTTCGGCAAATGTCGGTTCAACAACCGAGGCCACGGCGGTGAACGCAAGAAGTGTACGGCGTGTGATTTCGGGCATGCCTCATATCCCTGCTGTCTGATCATGCAGGCACACCATAGCACCGGCGCAACGGTTCGAAGAGATGCTCCTGGACGCGACCGCACTGTCTGCTGACAAAATGTACTCGCTCCCGTAGCTCGCCCGCCCAGCAGCCAGTGTGGCCTTAAGTCGCAAGGATTGGCTTGCGAAAGCGGGGTTTCGGCCTTCATTGACGCTGCGATCGACACCATATGGTGATCCACAGCCCTCCAAACGAGAGAAGCTCGCTTGACGCGGTCGCATAGCGGCCGTCAGCCGGCAATGGCTATGAACCAGGAACCTGAAAAACCATGCCTGAAAATGTCAGACCAATTTCGAAAGACGTCCCCCTCATTCAGCTAGGCGTCTATCAGTGCCGCTTCCCGGTAAGCGAAGACCGGTCGGTACCCGGCGGTTATCGTTTTTGTGCCGGGCCAACTTCGGCGGATCGCGTCTATTGCGATCACCACCACAGCATCGTGACCGCCGTCGACCCTCGCCGAACCCGTTCAGGTCTCCACCCCGCTCAACGACGCGCCGCGTAAGTCAAGCGGGCAGCGGCCCCTCGTTCGGGCAGCTGCAAACCGGTGGACTGAATCGGCACGCATTCCACCCGCGGAACAAACCGGTACGCCAGCGAGTTTCTCCCCGACGAAACTTGAGGGAAAGCCATGTCCAGATTTCTGCTGGCGACCAGCGTCGCCGTTCTTTTCGCCGTCGCGCCGGCCTTGGCCGCGGACGACAAGCCGCTGCCGCCGCCCAATGCCAAGAAGCTGTCGGAGATCATCGCCAAGGTCGAGCAGCGCGACGGCTTTCGCTATGTGGACGAGGTCGACTGGGACAGCGGCGCCTACACCGTCACCTATTACACGGCGGACAAGGCGAAGGTCGAAATCACCTACGATCCTGTGACGGCGGAGCCGAAATAGGGACGCTCCGACGCGAATTCGTTCTCGGCTGCGTCACAGGCTCCCGGCGCCAACTTCGGCGATCGCCCTGGCGCGGGCGCCTCCCCTTGCGTCAGTCGTGCTTTGATGGCTGACTGTCGTTTCCTGGAATAGCTCCGGGCGCCGCATTGGGGGATGGGGATGGCGACGGCAAAGCACGTGATGAAGCGCATATTGATGATGTTGGCCGGCTACTTCGTATCGGTGCTGGTCGGCCTGATCGCCGTGGCGGTGATCTATGGCGTGCTCAGTTCCTTGCCCAATGCGCCCAACTATTTCGACGTCATGGGTGTTTCGCCGATCGCGGTGCTGCTGGTGCCGCCGCTCGGCATGTTCGTCTATTTCCTGACGATCGTGGTGACCGCGCTGCAAACGTT
>NZ_RZRA01000498.1:0-4134 GCF_003998945.1 Mesorhizobium sp. M7A.F.Ca.CA.003.01.2.1
CTATGAACTCGGTCGCTGGCGGCCTACGGTCCAGGCCGGCATGTGGCTGCTGATCATCGTGGTGCTGTTCCTGCCGCTGTTCGGGCTGGTTCTGACATCGCTGGTGCCGGGCTACGGCATCGCGCTCACCGCCAAGACGGCAACGCTCGACAATTATCGCTTCGTGCTGTTCGAGCATGACGCGGCCAGCCGCGCCTTCTTCAACAGCTTCTGGCTGTCGATCGCGGCGGCCTTCTTCGCGGTCCTGGTCGCAGTGCCGATCGGCTATCTGATCGCATGGGGCAAGCAGCGCTGGGTGCGGCTGCTCAATCTGTCGGTCGAGCTGCCCTATGCTTTGCCCGGCGTGGTGCTGGCGATCGCCTCGCTGCTCATGTTCCTGCGGCCGATCCCGCTCACCGGCATCCAGCTCTACAACACCGTCTGGATCATCCTCTACGCCTATCTCGCCCGTTTCCTGGTGCTGGCGCTGCGGCCGACCATCAGCGGCTATCACCAGATCGACCGGGCGCTGGAGGAGGCGGCGCAAGTAGCGGGCGCCGGGCTGTTCACGCGCATGCGCACGATCATCTTTCCCCTGGTGGCACCGGCGGCGATCGCCGGCGGACTACTGATCTTCATGACGGCGCTCAGCGAACTTACCGTCTCGGCGCTGCTGTGGTCGTCCGGGTCGGAGACGATCGGTGTCGTGATGTTTTCCTTCGAGCAGGGCGGCGATTCCAACTATGCGGCGGCGATGTCCGTCATCACTGTGGCGGTCACTTTCCTGTTGATGCTGGTGACCAATCTGCTTGCCCCCTACCTTCCGACCGGAGTGCTGCCATGGCGCGATTGAGCCTGGACAATGTGACCAAGAGCTTCGCCAATTTCGATGCCGTCAAGGACGTATCGATCGATGTCGGCGACGGCGAGTTCCTGGCAGTGCTCGGGCCGTCCGGCTGCGGCAAGACCACGCTGCTGCGGCTCGTTGCCGGATTCGAGAAGGTGACGTCAGGCGAGATCCGTATCGGCAGCGAGGTCGTGTCGGGCAAGGGCGGCAGCGTCGCGCCGGAAAAGCGGCGCGTCGGCATCGTCTTCCAGAACTACGCGCTGTGGCCGCACATGACGGTCGCCGAAAACATCGGCTATTCGCTGAAGGTGGCGCAGCTCGACAAGGCCGTCGCGCGCCAGAAGGTTGAAGACGCACTCGCCCTGGTCAATCTGCAAGGGCTGGGCGAGCGTCGGCCGGCCAATCTGTCCGGCGGCCAACGCCAGCGCGTGGCATTGGCGCGCTGCCTTGTCGCCGCGCCCTCGTTGGTTCTGTTCGACGAGCCGCTGGCCAATCTCGACGTGCATCTGAGGGCTTCGATGGAGGTCGAGTTCGCGTCCTTCCACAAGCGCACGGGCACGACGATCGTCTACATCACCCATGACCAGGCCGAGGCGATGGCGCTGGCCGATCGGATCGCGGTGATGGATGGCGGGCGTCTTGCCCAGCTGGCGACGCCACGCGAACTCTATCATGAGCCGGCAAATGAAATGGTGGCTTCCTTCATTTCGCAGGGCATTTTGCTGCCTGCGGATGTGTTGAGCGCGGAAGAAAGAGGGCACTGCAAGGTCCGCGTTCTCGGCGCGGAACTGGTTGTCCGCTGCCGGCCAGGCGAGCGGCCGCGAACCGGGGCAAAGGTCTGCTGCCGGTCGGCCGATCTCGACGTGTCGCCGGACGGTCCCGGCTTCGATGGTCTGGTCAAGCGGGTGATCTACCAGGGTGGCTCGGCGCGCATCGAATTCACGCCTTCGACCAATCCCGACCTCACCTTGCATTTCGAACAGCCCGATCCAGTCGCGCTGGAGAGCGGAGCCCAGGCACGCCTGCGGATACGCTCCGGCTGGCTGATCCCGGCGGCGGGGGCGGCATCGTGATGATGCTCGACCTGCTCGGCGGCTTTGGCGAAAAGGGCCGCACCAGCCTTGCTGTCTGCAGCGGCAAGGATCGCATCCTGCTCGACGTCGGCATCAAGGTCGGCGCCTCGGGGGCGGACTACTATCCGGCGCTGAACGGCTCGGTCGCCGACATCGATGCGCTGTTCGTCTCGCATGCGCATGAGGATCATATCGGCGCGCTGAGCTGGCTGCTGTCGCGCGGTTATGCCGGTCCGATCTTCATGACCGCCGAGACCCGCGACGAGGCGCCTGCCACGCTCGCCGGCTATGCTGAGCCCGAGGATTTCAGGCGGTTCCCTTTTCCCGAAGATCGCCTCGAATTGTTCGAACCCGGCGACACGTTGAACAGCGGCAATTTCACGATCCGGACGGGACGCTCCGGGCATGTCGTGGGCGGCGTCTGGTTTGCCGTGGACGATGGCGAGAGCCGCGTCGCCTATTCCGCCGATGTGGTGCCGGACAGCAATGTCTTCGTCATGGACACGATCCCGCACTGCGACCTGCTTGTCCTCGATGCTTCCTACGGCGCCGATCCGGTGCCGGGGGCGGCGCGTGCGCGCGAAATCTCGCAATGGGTTGCGAGGCATTCGGGCGGGTGTCTTTTGCCGACGCCGCTCTCGGGTCGGTCGCTGGAGCTGATCGCGGCCTTGCCAGGGCCGTTCGCCATCCATGCCGGCATGCGCTCGTCCCTGGAAGCGCAGATCGGCGCCACGGCAGCCCTGTTGCCGGGCGTTTCAACGTTGCTGCGCCGCCGCCTGCAAGACGCAGCCGACTGGACCGATGCCGATCCCCTGCCGTCCATGCCGCTGCTGGCGGATGACGGCATGGGTGAAGCCGGCCCATCGTCGCGCCTCTTGCCGCGTGCCGACCATTCCGGTTTTCCGGTGCTGCTTACCGGGCATCTGCCGTCAGGTTCGCCGGGCGATGTGTTGCACAAGGCCGGTCGGGCGGACTGGGTACGCATGCCGACCCATCCGACGCTGTCGGGCAATGTCGATATCTGGGAGAAGGCCGGCCGTCCCGCGGCACTCGGCCATTCCTGCACGCCGGATCTTCTCGGCGACCTGCAATCCCACATCCCCTCGCTGCGCACGCAATGCCGCACCGGCCAGCGCATAGTGGTGTCGGAGGCAAGAAAACGATGAGAATTCTGATCTGCAACGATGACGGCATCGAAGCGCCGGGGCTTGCCCGTCTGGTCGCGGCCGCCAGCGCGTTGAGCGGCGATGTCTGGGTGGTCGCGCCCGACGGCAAGCGCACCGCCGCCGGCTCGTCATTGACGATTGCCAGGCCGTTGACCATGCGGCGCCTCAAACCGAACTGGTACGCCTGTTCCGGCACCCCGGCCGATTGCGTGGTAAGCGCCATGACCTGGTTGTTCGCCGATACGAAGAAGCCAGATCTGGTGCTGTCGGGTGTCAACGATGGCCGCAACGTTGCCGAGGACCTTGCCTATTCCGGCACGCTCGGCATTGCGCGGGAGGCCACTTTCTGGGGCGTTCCGGCCATTGGCTTCTCACGCGTGAAAAATCCTGATTTCACCGATGGCGACGACCAATGGCTTGGCGCGCTGATCGTGTCCCTGTGGCAATCGCGCGCCGACTGGGCCGCTGAGGGTCATTGGCTGAGCATCAACCTGCCGACCTCGCTGCCGGCCGAAATCCGCCAGCCGCGCATCGGTCGCGACAAGATCGCCCGCAAGGCCGAGATCGTGGAGAGCGACGGCGACCGCACGGTCATCACCGTGCCGCGCGGGCGGGCTCACGACAGCCAGCCGGGCGACGAGAACGACGCGATCGATGCCGGCTTCATCAGCATCAACCGGCTGAACTGGCTTGGCGAGACGCGGCTGGACGAACGGTTTCTGGACGGGATCCCGCGCCAGCGGCAAACTGGCTGACCTGAGGTCTGCGCGTCGTCATCCGATCACCAACCTGTCAGCGGTTAAATCAAGCCAATCCACTACCTATGCTTGAAGCCGCCGCTATTTCATTCCACATCGGTGCGGATGAAGGGCGAAACAGGAGAACGGCGGCGGCATTTGCTGTGGGCTTTGCCCGCATCGCTGATCCTGCATGCGCTCATCGCGGCGTTTCTGATCTATGGCCTGCCGAGACCCGAGCAGCAGCCGGTTCAGCAGGAACAGCCCGTCAATGTCGCGATCGTGCCGCCGCCCGAGAAGCCCAAGCCGAAACCTGCTCCAAAGCCGCCGGA
>NZ_RZRA01000499.1:0-4115 GCF_003998945.1 Mesorhizobium sp. M7A.F.Ca.CA.003.01.2.1
AAGAACAGCAGGGCGACGGCAACGACCAGGATGCCGCGCGCGGCGCCGTAAAGGAAACCGAGCGTACGATCGAGCGCGCCGATCCGGGAATCGATGATCCAGTCGGCGAGCTTCATGGTGATGACCGAGACGACGATCAGCGCGATGATGAAAACCACGCCGGCGGCGGCCGCCATGGCGACCTTTTCATTCTCGATGTAGGGAGCGAGGTAAGGCACGACCGGCTTGTAGAAGAAGAACGCCGCCGCTGCCGCCGCGGCCCAGGAGACGACGGACAGGACTTCGCGCGAGAAGCCGCGAACCATGGCGAGCATCGCCGAAACCAGAGTGAAGCCGACGAGAATTCCGTCAAGCAGCGTAATCGGCATGTCTTTCGCCCCACTCCATGAGCCGCATTATAGCGCCGAACATCGGGCTCTGGGTCCGATGCTCTAGTCTTCTTCGTCCACGCGGCTTCGGCGTGAGCCGGCTATGCGTGCCACGAGGTCGGCAAGCTCGGTCGGCTGGAAAGAACCGGCCCCGATCCCCCCGGCCAGTTCCCCGCTGCCCGAGGGCAGAACCGCGCTTCCAAAACCCAGCTTTTCGGCTTCCTTGAGGCGCTGTTGCGCATGCGCAACCGGCCTCACGGCGCCCGAAAGGCTGATTTCGCCGAAATAGACGCAATCGGCGGGAAGGGCAAGACCGGTGAGCGAGGAAACCAGGGCGGCCGCCACTGCGAGATCTGCCGCGGGCTCCGAAATCCGGTAGCCGCCGGCGACATTGAGATAGACATCATGGCTGCCGAATCGCACCCCGCAATGGGCTTCGAGAACCGCCAGGATCATCGACAGCCGGGCGCCGTCCCAGCCGACGACGGCGCGGCGCGGCGTGCCGAGCGAGGAGGGTGCGACCAGTGCCTGGATCTCGACCAGCACCGGCCTTGTCCCCTCCATGCCGGCGAAAACCGCCGCCCCCGGCGATTTGGCATGGCGTTCGCCAAGAAAAAGCTCGGACGGATTGGCGACCTCGCGCAGGCCCTTGTCCGACATTTCGAAGACGCCGATCTCGTCGGTCGGTCCAAAACGGTTCTTCACCGTACGCAGGATGCGGTAGTGGTGGCCGCCTTCGCCTTCGAAGTAGAGCACGGCGTCAACCATGTGCTCGACGACGCGCGGCCCGGCGATCTGGCCTTCCTTGGTGACATGGCCGACCAGTACGATCGCCGCACCCGTGGATTTCGCATAGCGGATCATCGCCTGGGCGGCAGCGCGCACCTGGGTGACGGTTCCGGGTGCCGAATCGGCAAGGTCGGTCCACAGCGTCTGGATCGAATCCAGGATGACGAGATCAGGCCGCTTGCCGTCGGCGATCGTCGCCAGGATGTCCTCGACATTGGTCTCGGCGGCAAGTTCCACCGGAGAGGAGGCGACGCCAAGCCGCTGCGCCCGCAGCCTGATCTGCGCGACCGCCTCTTCGCCCGAGACATAGACGATGCGGTGGCCTTTTGATGCCAGCGCCGCGGCCGCCTGGGTGAGCAGCGTCGACTTGCCGATGCCGGGGTCGCCGCCGACCAGCAGCGCCGAGCCGCGCACGAACCCGCCGCCGGTGGCGCGATCGAGTTCGCCAATGCCCGAGATGATGCGTGGCGCGTCCTCGATATCGCCGGACAGCGTGGTCAGCACCACGGCGCGTCCCTTGCGGGCGTTGCGCGTGTTGGCTGGTCCTGAGCCGATGCCGCCGGACGTGCCTTCCTCGACCAGCGTGTTCCACTCGCCGCAGGCATCGCATTTGCCGGCCCAGCGCTGATGCACCGATCCGCAACTTTGGCAGATGAATTGGACGCGCGACTTGGCCATTAGATGGAAGCCACGCCGTGACAGGCTGGCGGGGCAGCGCCCCTCTCTGGCCTGCCGGCCATCTCCCCCTCCAGGGGGGAGATTTGCAGCTTCAGCGCTTGCGCCTTCTTTTCAACGCCAAAAATTGGCGAAAGCGTCGATGCCATCCGATCTCCCCCCTTGAGGGGGAGATGTCCGGCAGGACAGAGGGGGGCGCCAAGGAATGGGACCTGTCTCAATAGGTCACTCGAACCTTTCCGGCAGATGATGCTCCTCGGCGAGGTCGGAGAAGCGGGTGAACTCGCCCTGGAAGGCAAGGCTGACGGTGCCGGTCGGTCCATGGCGCTGCTTGGCTATGATCACTTCGGCCTTGCCCTGGACCTCGATCATCTTCGTCTCCCAGGCGAGATGCTCGGGCGTGCCTTTCTCCGGCTCCTTGTTCTTGATGTAATATTCCTCGCGGTACACGAACAGCACGACGTCGGCGTCCTGCTCGATCGAGCCCGATTCGCGCAGGTCGGACAGCTGCGGATGTTTGTCGTCGCGGCTTTCGACTTGACGCGAGAGCTGTGAGAGCGCGATGATCGGCACGCCCAACTCCTTGCCGAGCGCCTTCAGTCCGGTGGTGATCTCGGTGATTTCCTGGACGCGGTTCTGCGACGCCTTGGCAGATGAACCCTGCATCAGCTGGATATAGTCGATGACCATCAGGTCCAGCCCGCGCTGGCGCTTGAGGCGGCGGGCGCGCGCCGCGAGCTGGGCGATCGAGATACCACCCGTCTGGTCGATGTAGAGCGGGCGCTTGTGGTTCTCCTGCGTGTAGGCGACAAGCTTGCCGAAATCGGCTTCCGTCAAATCGCCGCGCCGGATTTTCGATGATGGAATCTCGGTCTGCTCGGAGATGATGCGGGTGGCCAGCTGCTCCGACGACATTTCAAGCGAGAAGAAGCCGACGACGCCGCCATTGGCCGCCTTGACGGAGCCGTCGGCCTGTTGGGCAGGCTCATAGGCGGCAGCGATGTTGTAGGCGATGTTGGTGGCCAGCGACGTCTTGCCCATGCCTGGGCGGCCGGCGATGATGATCAAATCCGAAGGCTGCAGGCCACCCATGCGATGGTCGAGATCGCGCAGGCCGGTGGCAATGCCGGACAGGTGGCCATCGCGCATATAGGCCGCGCTGGCCATGTCGACGGCATTCTTCAACGCATCGGAAAAGCTTTCGAAACCGCCATCGTAGCGGCCGTTTTCGGCCAGCTCGAACAGCCGCCGCTCGGCATCCTCGATCTGTTCGCCGGGTGCCATGTCGACCGGCGCGTCATAGGCGATGTTGACCATGTCTTCGCCGACGGTGATCAGCGCGCGGCGCGTCGCAAGGTCATAGATGGCGCGGCCATAGTCGGTGGCGTTGACGACGGTCACAGCCTCGACCGCCAGCCGCACGACATATTGCGCCATCGTCATGTCCCCAACCTTCTCGTCGGCCGGCAGGAAGGTTTTCAGTGTGATCGGCGTCGCCACCTTGCCCATACGGATGAACTCGGACGCCACCTCATAGATCTTGCGGTGCAGCGGCTCGTAGAAATGGCTGGCCTTGAGGAAGTCAGAGACGCGGTAGAAGGCGTCGTTGTTGACGAGGATGGCGCCGAGCAACGCCTGCTCGGCCTCGATGTTGTTTGGCGCTTCACGATAAAGCGGTGTTTCCGCG
This sequence comes from Mesorhizobium sp. M7A.F.Ca.CA.003.01.2.1, assembly GCF_003998945.1. Classification (NCBI taxonomy): domain Bacteria; kingdom Pseudomonadati; phylum Pseudomonadota; class Alphaproteobacteria; order Hyphomicrobiales; family Phyllobacteriaceae; genus Mesorhizobium; species Mesorhizobium sp. M7A.F.Ca.CA.003.01.2.1. The sequence goes on from NZ_RZRA01000499.1 coordinate 3,520, forward strand.
ACGCCGAATTTTCGCGCTGCCTCTGCCATGATATCCCCGATTTCAATCCCGGCCTTTCGATATCAGAACGTGATGAGTCGGTGCTGACCTTTCTGCATCACTACCCAACCAAAGAACCTTGATGCCCGTTGTTCACAGGAACAACCAATCGTCCACAGGAGAGTATTCGCGTGCCCCGATTCCGGTTGACTCGACAGGGCGTGGATCTCTATCTGACTCGTCGGAACAAAGCAAGAACAATGGCACTGTTCATTTTGCGATGTTGTCCAGCCTGTCGCCCCAGTCCAATCGCCGGGCCAACTTGAAGTCGGCGCCGTCGCGCTTGGTGAACAAGCGCTCGGTGGCGGTGCCGTCGTCCTGGCAAAGCTTGAGCAGAACCTTGCCGGAGCCGGATTTCGGTGGCGCAAGAACTCGTGCCTGGTGTGATGTGGGGCCGTCGCGAGAAGCCGCGACGTAGATGAATTTCTCGTCTTCCCACGGCACGTCGGCATCCTTGGCCAGCCGATGCAGGCGCGAGCGGGCGACGCGGCGGGAAAAATGGCACCAGTCGGGCTGGACCAGCGGGCAGGGCGCCTGATGCGCGCATGTGCTTGCGC
>NZ_RZRA01000049.1:0-11652 GCF_003998945.1 Mesorhizobium sp. M7A.F.Ca.CA.003.01.2.1
CTTCTGGGTCGATTGGGTCAGATACTGGTTGGCGGTGTGCACCGACAGTTTCAGGAGTCGCGCGATCTCCTCGCTGGTGTTGCCGTTGGCGGTCAGCTTCAGGCATTCGAGTTCGCGCTTGGAGATTGCACGCATGCGGCCGGCATCGCTCGGGCGGATGCGGGCGACTGCGGCGAACAACGAAAAGCAACGAGCGTGGATCTCGTAGAGAGCGTCCTGCGACAGGGTGATCTCCGAGCCCAGGAAAACGACAAGGCCGCATTGGCCGCGGTCGGCGTGGACGGGGAAGGCGATGCCGCTGGTGCCGGGCGCCAGCGGCGCCATCTGCTGCGTCCAGGCGAGATTGCCGAACATCTCGGCCATGGCGGTGACGCCGTCATCCGTCCACCAGCGCGGTTCGGTCGAGATGCGCGTGTGACGCACGATCTCCTCGCCATTGGCGCCTGAAATGAACTTCGTCGCCACGGCAATCCCGGGATAGTCGGAATCAAGGCAAGGAACGAGCCGCGCCCGTTCGGGCGAGGGGCTGACGAAGAACAGGCCGAAAGCCGAGGCGTTGATGTCGACGGCGATCCAGCGGCAGCGGCGCACGGCGTCGGGAATGGTGACCGCGTGATGGGTTTCGGAGCTAAGGGTGAAGGCGCCGAACGGCTTGCGCTGCTCGTTGAAAAGGGCTTCGGCGGCTTCCTTGATATCGGCGTGTTTCAAATGATGCCGCTCCTGATCGCCGTGGCGATGGCCATCGCGCGGTTGCTGGCCGCGAATTTCTGGATGGCGTGGGTGATGTAGCTGTTGACGGTGTTGGAGGAGACGCCAAGGATGACGGCGACCTCGTCGGTGGTCTTGCCTTCGGAAACCCAGAACAGGCATTCGCGCTCGCGATCCGACAACGGATCCTGCATGGCGGCGGCGGCGATCAGTTGTGGGATGTGCGAGAGCGCGTAGCAGCATTTCAGCTGCGCCCGCATCAGCGCCGGCTGGTCGATGCTGCCGGCTGTCGCTGCCGAGAACAGAGCGAACAGGCGCTGGCGGCCGACATTCAGGCGCAGGGAATAGATCTCTGCATGGCCGAGCACATCGAGAAGGCGGGCTTCCTCGCCGGTGATCAACCCGTCAGCTTCGGGCGCGTGAGATGCTACCAGCGGCTGCGGACGAATGCCGGGCGCGACGGTGAGCGCGCCTTGCGCAAGCCCGGCGATCAGCCGCTTGCCGATCAACTCGATGGCGTCGAAAATCCAGTTGGAGGAGACGATGCGCGCATCGTTGCGGTCCTGATCGTGGACGATGGCGACCAGCATGTAGCTGTCGGCGCCGATCTCGGCGGTCAGTTGCATGAAAAAGCTGGTGAGATCGCCGCGCGACGTCAGGCGCGAGCCCAATGTGTCGGATTGAAGTAGCGCGGCGGGACTGCTCATTCTCGTTGCTTTTGGCCGGAATCGTTTCTGCTGTCCGGATGCTGGAAGTCAGCCGCCGAACCCGAATACACATTACTTTGACGAAGACACACGCGTGGCGCAGGGCTGCACCGAACCAAATCCCGAATCCATTCAGGGAACGCGAAGCCGTCCGCGTCTGGTGCCGGAAAAGCTCCGGAACAAAAGACTTTGGGTGGTCGCCGCGCCCCCCAGGACCGGCTGATTCGGGTTTAATCTACCCGCAGTTGAATCTGACATCAAACGCGATTTGACAAAATCGAATCTGATGGACTCCGGCGCGACTCACAGCTCGGTTTTCGCGCCCTGGACAGACGACCGGGACGCGAAAGTCTTCGCCGGCCACCTCGGCGGCTGGTCGATTTCGCCAGGCTCGGGAGCATTGGACAGACGGGCGCGCCGGTTGCTGTGCCGAAGGGGGTGCCTTGGCCCGATAGTCGGAGCCGGGCGATGTTGCCGCCCGGTCCCGGTGGTCCTTTGCTTATGCCTGTCGTTGTCCCAAACCGCCAGATGCTCCTGGACGACAGGCATTTACCGATCCTCGAACCCGGTCAGCACGCCGACCGCGTTGATGCCGATCTCCTCGACGGCATAGCCGCCTTCCATGACGAACAGCGTCGGCAGGCCGAGCCTGGCGATGCGGCGGCCGATCTTGGGATAATCAGACGTCTTCAGCTTGAACTGGCTGATCGGGTCCTTCTCGAACGTATCGACACCCAGCGAGACGATGACGACATCCGGTGCATAAGCGGCGAGCCTGCCGCAGGCATCCTCGAGCGAGGCGTTCCATGCATCCCAGTCGGTGCCGAAGGGCATCGGATAATTGATGTTGAAGCCTTCGCCGGCACCCGCGCCGCGTTCGTCGGCATGGCCGAGGAAGAACGGGTACTCGACCATCGGATCGCCATGCAGATTGAGCACCTGGACGTCGGCACGGTCGTAGAAGATCTCCTGCGTACCGTTGCCGTGATGGTAGTCGACATCGAGGATCGAGATGCGTTTGGCGCCGTGGTCGCGGAACCATTGCGCGGCGACAGCGGCGTTGTTGATGTAGCAATAGCCGCCCATGAAGCCAGCCCCGGCATGGTGGCCGGGCGGACGGCAGAGCGCGAAGGCGGAAGCCTCGCCATCCTTGAGCAGGCCGGCGGCGGTCAGCGCTACGTCGTAGGAAGACTTGATCGCGGCCCACGTGCCTTCGACGAAAGTGGCGCCGGCATCGAAGGAATAATAGCCGAGCAGCGCGTCGACGCGCTTTGGCGGCACGTCGCCGCGCAGGCCGCGCGTCGGCCATGTGAAGGGCATCGCCGTGCCTGTGAGACCTGCTTCCAGCCATTGCGGCCAGACCGTCGGGAGAAAGTCGATATAGTCTGATTTGTGGATGCGCTTGGCGGCGGCGAGGTCATGTTCGTGCGGCGCGATGATGGGACCCAGTTTCTCGCTTTCGACCCGCGCCTTGATGAATTCGGCCCTCGATGGCTTCTCGAAACCCGGCACGATGGCTGATGTGACCAGTTCCATTTGACCGGCATGGCCGGCGTGAAGGGGGGAGAAAACAGTCTTCATAAATTCCTCTCGAAGTGCGAAATCAGTCAAGATTCAAGATTGAGATAAGGGCTCACCAGAGCGAGCCACATTCTTTCCACATCGTCCTCGATGAGGTCGTATGTCTTGCGGTCTCTTTTCAGCCCGACAAGCCGGCAGGCGTGCCCGACGTCCATCATCAGCACGCCGAGCCGGCTGGCGACATTGTCTTCAAGCGCCGGGTTCACATGCTGCAGCCATGCGGCGTAGAGCGCGATGATCTGCTCGTCATATTCGTTCTGGATCGGCCTGAGGTCGGCGTTGCCTGAAATGGCCTCGATCACCGGCATCAGGCTGGCGTTTTCGAGGTAGAGTCTGGACGTGTCGATGAAGAGCTTGCGCACTTCCTGCCGAAACTCTTCACGGTTGGTGGGCGGGGCGACCTTGATACGCTTGGCGATCACCTCGGGAAAGGATGACAGCCAGCGCCGGGCGAGGTCCAGAAGAATGGCTTCCTTGTTGGGAAAGTATTGGTAGATCGAACCAACCGACAAGCCTGCGCGCTGCGCAATGGCCAGCGTCGTCGGCGTCTTGGTTCCTTGCTCCCGCGTCAAGACCAGCGCTGCGTCGAGAATCCGGTCGACCACCTTGCTGGAGCGTTTTTGCCGCGGCTGTTTGCGCGGTTCGAGCGCTATCCTGCTTTTGCGGTCGAGACTGCGCTTCACCGTCCGATGTCCTCGTTCCCCGCCCGGTCTCAACATGGTGGGAGCTTGCTGTCCACGATACATTCCAGATTCGGTATGTTGACAAACGCGAATAATCAGTCGCATTCTTTATCCACGCTGCCTCTTGGGATGACAAGGGGAATTTCCAAGACAGCGCGCTGGCATTCTTTTTCGTCCCATGGCGCCGCTCCGGTGGAGTGGCAGGTCGTTGGCCAAGAGGTTGTCGGTCTCAGTCAGTCGTCAAAAGCGCGGAGTCGCGATGTCTGTCACAGGTGCAGGTCACAATGCGGATCTGATCGTCATCAATGGTCGTGTACTGACCATCGACGACGACAATCCCACCGCCGAGGCCGTCGCCGTCAAGGACGGCGCAATCATCGCCATCGGCAGCCGCGCCTCCATCGAAGAGTTCAAGGGACCGGCCACCAAGGTAATCGACGCCAAGGGCGGCTCCGTCCTGCCGGGTTTCATCGAAGCCCACATGCATCTGTTTTCGGGCGGGGCTGAACTTGCCCACCTTCAACTCACCGGTATACATGGCTTCGAGGCGCTGCAGAAGGCGATCCGCGACTATGCGCCTACCCGGCCCGACGCGAAGATGCTGGTCGGCCAAGGCGTCGACTACACCGTGCTCGGCAGCGAGCGCGTGACGCGCCATCACCTCGACGCCATTTTGCCCGATCGTCCGTTCTGCATGGCGGCGCCAGACCATCACACCATGTGGGCCAACACCAAGGCGTTGGAAATGGCCGGCATCCTGCAGGGGCGTACGCTCGGCCCTGGCAATGAGATTGTCATGGGTGACGATGGACTGGCCGCCGGCGAATTGCGCGAAGGCGAGGCCTTTGGCCCGGTGCTCGACCTTGCCGGCGAAAGCCGGGTGCGGCTGGGGCTGTCGACCGGCGGCGAGCCGGACCCGATGCCGACGGCGGCCGAGCGGGACGCCGACCGCGACATCATGCGGCGCGGGCTCGCCTGGTGCGCCCGCCACGGCATCACCTCGATCCAGAACATGGACGGCAACCTCTATCAGCTTGAGCTGCTGGCCGAGATCGAAGCCGAGGAAGGCTTGCCCTGCCGCGTCAAGATCCCGTTCCACTACAAGAATTTCATGACGCTCGACATGCTCGACAAGGCATCTGATATGGCCGAAAGCTACAACAGCGAATGGCTGTCGTCGGGCATGGTCAAGGTGTTCTACGACGGGGTGCTCGATTCCTGGACAGCTGTCATGGTCGAGCCATACGCCGACCGGCCCGACTGGGTGGGCGAGCCGCTGTTCACGCCGCAACAATTCATCGATCTGGCCGTCGCGGCCGACAGGCGCGGGCTGCAGATCGCGGTGCACTCGATCGGCGACGGCGCGGTGCGCGCGGTGCTGGACGGTTATGAGGCGGCGCAGAAGGCGAACGGCAAGCGCGACAGCCGTCACCGGGTCGAGCACATCGAGGTCACCACCACATCGGATGTGCCGCGTTTCGCAGAACTCGGCGTCATTGCTTCCATGCAACCGCCGCATCCGCCCGGCGCCATGGATTTTCCGCTGGAGCCGACGGTGTCGCGCATCGGGCCGGCACGCTGGCCGCTGAGCTATGCCTGGCGGACCTTGAAGGATGCCGGCGCGCATGTCGTCTTCGCATCCGATTGGCCGGTGTCGCCGATCGATCCGATCCTGGGCATTCAGGCGGCAGTGTTGCGCAAACCATGGGCAGAAAGCGACCCGGACCAGAGTTTCTCGCTGCATGAAGCGATCGCCGGTTACACGATCGAGGGCGCCTACGCCGAATTCGCCGAGCACCGCAAGGGTACGCTGAGATCGGGCTACATGGCCGATCTGGTGGTTTTGTCGATGGATATCGAGAACACCGCCCCGGCCGATCTGCACAAGGTGCGGCCGGTGACGACGATTTGCGGCGGCAAGATCACCTATCAGGCCTGACTATGGCATGGGGCTTGCAGGCCTCAATGACTGACTGAACTGTGACCCAATGCCGGGCTTGCCAACCCACCGGCCATGTGGTCACATCGAACAGGGGAAGAGCTCCGCCAGCAAGAGCGGGGTCAACAGTGAGGCGTAATCGTGCCGGACAAACCGGATCGGAATGCGATTGAAGTAGTAAACGTCAGCAAAATTTTCGGATCAGGTGAGGGGCAGGTGGCTGCCCTCGACACGGTCTCGGTATCTATCCGCGAGAACGAATTCTTCACGTTGCTGGGGCCATCCGGCTGCGGCAAGACGACGTTGCTCAGGCTGATCGCCGGCTTCGATTTTCCAACCGCCGGTGAAATCCTGCTCTACGGCCAGGACATCGCGCCGCTGCCACCCTTCAAACGGCCGGTCAACACCGTTTTCCAATCCTATGCGCTGTTCCCGCACATGACGGTCGCCGACAATATCGGCTTTGGCCTGGAAATGCTGGGTAAGCCGAAGGCCGAGATCAAGGCGCGCGTCGCCGAGATGCTGAAGCTGGTCAAGATGGAGGCACTCGCCGGTCGTCGCACCAGCCAGATCTCCGGCGGCCAGCAGCAGCGCGTGGCCTTGGCCCGCGCCTTGGCACCGCAGCCGAAGGTGCTTTTGCTCGACGAGCCACTGTCGGCGCTCGACTACAAGCTGCGCAAGGAGATGCAGATCGAGTTGAAGCGGCTGCAGCACGAGACCGGCATCACCTTCATCTTCGTCACCCACGACCAGGAAGAAGCGCTGACCATGTCCGACCGCATCGCGGTCATGTCATCGGGCAAGATCCTCCAGGTCGGTTCGCCCTGGGATATCTACGACAAGCCGGCCGAACGCTTCGTCGCCGACTTTATCGGTGAAACCAACTTCCTGACGGCCGCCATCAGCGAGATGGCCAACGGCAAGGCGCGCGCCACGCTCAAGTCCGGTGCGACCATCGAGGCGACCGTGGCCCAGGGTTTCCAGCCCAAGCCCAATGCCACGGTCGTGGTTCGGCCTGAACACGCCAAGCTGACCAAGGCCAAGGGCGAACTGTCGGGGAGGGTCGATAATATCGTCTATTTCGGTACCGACACCCACATCCATGTTCATCTCGACAGCGGCGAACTCTTCACCGTACGCCAGCAGAACACGCGCAGCGCGGGCTGCGGTTTCGAGAAGGGCGACGCGGTCGGCATCCTCATCGGCAGCGATGCCGCCCAGGTCCTGAAGGACTGACGATGGCGACCGCGGAAGAAGTCGCCAAGGCAGCGGAGCGGCGCGATGTCCGTGACCGCTGGCTTTTGTCAGCACCAGCGCTGCTGGTCATTTTCCTCGCCGCGACCGGCCCTTTGCTGATCGTGCTCGTGTACTCGTTCCTGACGCCAGGCTCCTATGGCGACGTGAAGTGGCAGTTCTCGCCGGAAGCCTGGATAGCGGTGTTTCTGGAACGCGATATCTTCGACGACACGCTTTCGATCGCCGCCGCCCACGTCACCATCTTCCTGCGCTCGATCAAGCTCTCGGTGGTGACGACGATCGCCACCTTGGTGCTTGGTTTCCCGACCGCCTATTTCATGGCGACGCGCAGCGAAAAGACCCGCGATCTCTGGCTGTTCCTGATCACCATTCCGTTCTGGACCAACCTTTTGATCCGCACCTTCGCAGTGCTGCAGATCATCCGCAACGAAGGCATCATCAACACAATGCTGCTCAAGCTCGGCATCATCTCGGCGCCGATCCAGATCCTCTACACCGACACGGCGATCCTGATCGGCATGGCCTATGTCTACCTGCCGCTGATGGTGCTGCCGATCTACGCCAGCATGGAAAAGCTGGATTTCCGGCTGGTCGAGGCGGGCTACGACCTTTACGCCACGCGCTTCCAGGTGCTGCGGCGGATTATCTTTCCGATGGTCAAGCCGGGCGTCATCGCCGGCTCCATCCTGGTCTTCATTCCAGCGCTTGGCGCCTATGTGACGCCGAGCGTGCTTGGCGGCGGCAAGAACATGATGCTGTCCAACCTGATCGAATTGCAGTTCGGGCAGGGCCGCAACTGGCCACTCGGCTCGGCGCTGTCGATCGCCGTCATGATCATCGTCATGGTGGCGCTGCTTGCCTATGTGCGCAATGCCGGCAAGTCGGGGGTGCGTCATGGCTAAGAACTTTTCCATCAAGCACCAGCCAGGATTCAGCGCGATCGCCGCGACCTGCTTTATCGTGCTGTATCTGCCGATCATCGTGCTGGTCATCTATGCCTTCAACGCGGCGAGCTCGACCTCCGAATGGGGCGGCTTTTCGCTGAAATGGTTCCAGTCGGCATGGCAGAACACGCAGGTCGTCGATGCCACGCTGCGTTCCTTCCAGATCGGCTCCATTGCGGCGGTGCTCTCCACGATCTTTGCCACCATGGCGGCGCTCGCCACCACCCGCACCGCGTCCTATCCCGGCCTCACCTTCAAGTATGCGGCGATCAACCAGCCGCTGATGGTGCCCGAGATCGTCACCGGGGTGGCGCTGCTGATCTTCTTCTCGCGCATCAAGATCTTCACCGGTTATTCCGGCATCGGCTATCTGGTCGCCGCGCACACGGCGTTCTGCATTCCCTTTGCCTATTTGCCGATCCGGGCGCGGCTTGAGAATATGGACCTGACGCTGGAGCGTGCCGCAGCCGACCTCTACGCGACGCCCTGGAAGACGTTCCGGCGCATCACGTTGCCGCTTCTGTGGCCCGGCATCCTGGCCGGGCTGATGCTGGCCTTCGTCATCTCGCTCGACGACGTCGTCATCACCGAGTTCGTCAAATCGGGCGGCCAGGACACGCTGCCCACCTACATGCTCGGCCAGATCCGCCGCGGCATCACACCCGAGATCAACGCGATATCGACCGCCTTCCTGCTGCTCTCGGTTGCCATCGTCACGTTGTTTTTCTTCGTCAGCAGGAAACGAGACTGAACCGAAAAATGGGAGTTAAAACCATGAACTGGAAGACAACAGCAACCGCCATGGGGTTGGCGTTGCTCGCCTCGACGGGCCTGGCCCGCGCCGACGGCGTGCTCAACATCTACAATTGGGGCAACTACACCAGCCCCGACGTGATCAAGAAGTTCGAGGCCAAATACAACGTCAAGGTGACCATCACCGATTATGATTCCAACGACACCGCGCTTGCCAAGGTTCGCCAGGGCGGCACCGGCTTCGACATTGCGGTACCCTCGCAGACCTACGTGCCGATCTGGATCAAGGAAGGCCTTGTCCTGGAAACCGACCCCGGCAAGATGGAGAACTTCAAGAATGTAGCGCCCGAATGGGCCAACCCCGACTTCGATCCAGGCCGCAAATACTCGGTGCCGTGGGCGCTGGGCACGGTGGGCGTCGTCGTCAACACCGACGCCTACAAGGGACCGGCCGACAGCTGGGGCATCATCTTCAACACGCCGGACGAGCTGAAGGGCAAGGTCAACGTCGTTCCCGAGATGAATGACGTCATCTTCGCGGCGATCAAATATGTCGGCGGCCAGCAGTGCACGGACGACAAGGCGGTGCTGAAGAAGGTGCGTGACACGCTGGTCGCGGCCAAGCCGAACTGGATCGCCATGGAATACAACACCATCGAGAAGATGGGCGCCGGCGACTTCAAGGCAACCAGCGACTGGAACGGCTCGGCGCTGCGCCAGCGGCTGGCCAATCCGGCCATCCACTACAATTATCCAAAGGAAGGTTACGGCCTGTGGAGCGATAACGTGGTCGTTCTGAAGGAAGCCAAGAACGTCGACAATGCCAAGCTGTTCCAGAACTTCATCATGGATCCGGAAAACGCGGCGGGCCTGTCGGCCTTCCACCGCTATGCCAACGCCATCACCGGCTCGGACAAATACATGCCGGCCGACATGAAAGATGCGCCGGAAGTCGTCATTCCGGCCGCAGCGAAGCCACAGGGCGAATTCCAGAAGATGTGCGCGCCTGAAATCCAGGACATCTACACCAAGATCTGGACCGAACTGCAGAAGTAATCGCTGCATGACGGACCCGGCGGCACATGTCGCCGGGTCTTTCTTTTCCGGGAATGGCCTTTCATGGACTCCTATCGCAACAGCGATCCGCGGCCGCCGATCATGCAGGGCTCGCCGCCCGCCATGGTGCCGCCGAAGCTCGACTGGGACCGGCCGCCATGGAACCGCTGGGCGTTCCAGCACATCCGTGAAATTCTGCCGACCGCCGAAGTCTGGCGCGGCAACGGCCATCGCCGCCGTCTCGAACGCGCCGAGGTCGATCTTGACGGGCTGGCGGTCGAGGACAGCGAGGGCAAGCCGACGACACTCGCCGGGCTGCTCGACGAGACCTATACGGACTGTTTTCTGGTGCTCAAGGACGGCAAGATAGCCTATGAGCGCTATTTCAACGGCATGGGTGAGCGCACGCTGCACCTGTCGCAGTCGATGGCCAAGTCCGTCACCGGTTCGGTATTCGGCATACTGGTCGGGCGCCGCCTGATCGATCCGGCCAGGCCGGTCACGGATTATTTGCCGGAGCTCGGCGCCACCGGCTGGGCCGGCGCCAATGTGCAGCATGTGCTCGACATGACGAGCGGCGTGCGTTTCTCCGAGGAATATACCGACCGCTATTCCGACATCGGCCAGGTCGATGTCGCCACCGGCTGGAAGCCGGTGCCGCCGGGCAGCGATCCGGATTTTCGCTGGCCCTCGCACATGTTCGAGCTGATCCTGGGCTTGAAGGACACGATCCGCCCGCACGGGGCTCAATTCGAATACCGCTCGATCGAGACCGATGTGCTCGCCTTCATCATGGAGCGGGTGACAGGCAAACGGCTGCCGCAGCTGGTTTCGGAAGAGCTCTGGCAAAAGCTCGGCGCCGACGAAAGCGCCTGCTTCACCGTCGACAGCGCCGGCTATGCGGTGGCCGATGGCGGCTTCAATGCAACGTTGCGCGATTATGGCCGCTTCGGCCAATTGATCCTCGACAATGGTGGCGGCGTCGTGCCGGCCGGCTGGGTCGAGGACACGCGCAACGGCAGGCATGGGCCGGACTTCAGCCCCAGCCTGCCGGAGGGCAGCTATCGCAACCAGTTCTGGATCGAGGACCCGCGCTCGCGCGCACTGATGTGCCGCGGCGTGTTCGGTCAGATGATCCATATCGACTGGAACACCGGAATGGTCGTGGTGAAGCTTTCGACCTGGCCGGATTTCGCCAATGGTGCCTATTCCATAGCGACGCTGAAAGCCGTGCACGCTATCGCCACGGCACTTCGCTGAGCCTCCACAAAGAAGAAACGACCCGGAAGGAAACGCCATGACCGGCAAAACCGTGTTCGAGACCCGCTATGGCTTCCGGCGCAACCAGGTGGTGCTCGCCAATTGGCGCGAGAACCCGTTCAACCGGTGGTCGTTCCAGAATCTCGGCGAACTGGTGCCGACCGCCCGGGTGGCGGCGACGTCGGGCGTTGTCGAAATCCCCGTGCGCGATATGGGCGGCCTGCTCGGCGAGAAGGTCGCGATCGCCGGCACACCGGAGACGGTGGCTGATTTTCTCGCACGTTCGAGCACCGACGCACTGACGGTGATGAAAGGCGGCAGGATCGTCGGCGACTGGTTCGCGCCGCATATGGATTTCGGCGCCCGCCACATCATCTTTTCGATCAGCAAGTCGCTGACCGCCATCATTGCCGGCATACTAGAAGGCGAGGGGGTGTTCGACCCGGAAGCGCCGGTGACGGCCTACATCCCCGAAGCCGCCGGCTCGGCCTATGGCGATGCGAGCGTGCGGCATGTGCTCGATATGAGCGTCAGTCTCGATTTCGAGGAAGCCTATCTCGATCCGGAAAGTGCTTTCGCCCGCTATCGCCGTGCCACGCTGTGGAATCCGGGCGGCGGTACGGAGAGCCTGCGCGAATTCATCCTGACCCTGCAACGTCTTGCAGAGCCGCATGGCCAGACCTTCCGCTACCGCTCGCCGAATTCCGACCTGCTCGGCCTGCTGCTCGAGCGTGCGTCGGGCCAGCGGTTCACCGACCCTGTCT
>NZ_RZRA01000004.1:0-26845 GCF_003998945.1 Mesorhizobium sp. M7A.F.Ca.CA.003.01.2.1
CTCCCCGCCGCGACCGATATGGGCCGCGACCAAGTTTTCCTCCACCGTCAGGCGCTGGAAGATCTGGCGGCCTTCCGGGCAGTGGGTGATGCCGAGACGCACGACCTGTTCGGGGCGCATCCCGGTGATGTCGCGGCCCTCGAACGCGATGCTGCCTGCGGTGGGCCGCGCCACGCCGGAAACGGAATTGAGCAGCGTCGTCTTGCCGGCGCCGTTCGGACCCAGGATGACGACGATCTCGTGCGGATCGACGTCAATGCTGATGCCCTCAAGAACGCCGACGCGCCCGTATCCCGAGCTGAGCCCGGCGATTCTGAGCAGCGGCCCGGATGTCGTCGATGTCATTGGCGGTTCCCAGATAGGCGAGTTGGACGTCGGTGCTTGCCTGCACTTCGGCGGGCGTGCCCCGGAAGAGCAGTTTCCCATGATGCATGACGATGATGCTGTCGCAGAGTGTCATGACGAGATCCATGTCGTGCTCGACGACGATCATGATCCGGTCGGGCGAACGCAACGCGGTGAGTTTTGCCGTCAGTTCCGCCGTCTCGTGGTGGTTCAATCCGGCGGCGGGCTCGTCGAGCAGCAGGACGCGCGGATTGGCGACCAAGGCGCGGGCGATCTCCAGCATGCGTTGTCGGCCATAGGGCAGGCCCCCGGCATCGACGTCGGCGTAGCCCTGAAGGTCAAAAAACCGCAGGATTTCCATGCATTTCTCACGCCGGCGCCGGCGCTGGGCGTTGGCATAGGGTGGCCAGATCACTTCCCTCCAGGCGGCCGCAACCTCGGCGGGATAGAAACAGACTTCAAGGTTCTCGATCGCCGACATCTGGTCGAAGAGGCGGATGTTCTGATAGGTGCGGGCAATTCCCGAATTGGCGATCTGGTATTTCTTGAGTTTGTCGAGACGCTTGCCGTCGAGCGTGATCGAGCCCGACGACACTGTGTAGGAACCAGCCGTCATGTTGATCAGCGTCGACTTGCCGGCGCCGTTCGGTCCGATCACGCCGTGGATTATGCCGGGAGCGAAGTCGGTCGACACGCCGTCGATGGCGACGACCTCGCCATACACCTTGCGAAGGCTCTGAAAGACCAGCGTCATTTTCCGAAAAGCCCTCGGATCAGTTTCTCCGGCCCGAAGCTGCGCGGCACGATGCCGGCCGGGCGCGCGATGATCAGCGAGATCATCAAAAGACCGAGGAAGAGGATGCGCCATTCGGCGAATTCGCGCAGCAGCTCCGGCAGCAGGATCAGGATTGCCGCGCCGGCGACGATGCCGAAGATGTTGCCGATGCCGCCGACCACGATCATCAGCACGATCAGCACCGATTCCTGCAGCGTGAAGCTTTCCGGGCTGACGAAACGCTGCGATGCGGCGAAGATCGCGCCGGCTATGGAACCGATCGTGGCCGAGGTGGCGAAAGCGGCAAGCTTGGCATTGGTGGTGTTGATGCCGATGCCGCGCGCGGCATCCTGGTCCTCGCGGATCGCCGCCCACGCCTTGCCGAGGATGGAGCGCTCGAGCCGCCAGACCACGGTGCCGACGATGAGCACGGTGATCAGCAGCAGCCAGAAGAAGTCGATCGGCCGGGCAATCTGTATGCCGAGGATCGACGCCTTGTCCAGCCGGGCAATGCCTTGCGGCCCTCCGGTCAGCCAGTCGAGATTGTTGATGATGATGCGGATGATCTCGCCGAAGCCAAGTGTGACGATGGCCAGATAGTCGCCGCGCAATCGCAACACCGGAATGCCGAGCAATATGCCGGTGACCGCACCCAGGCAGGCGGCGACGAGCAGGATGAGCAGGAACGGCATATGCAGGCCGAGCTGCGGGCTTGCCAGCAGCCCATAGCTGTAGGCGCCGACCGCGTAGAAGGCGACGAAGCCGAGATCCAGCAGCCCGGTATAGCCGATCACGATGTTCAGGCCGATGCCGAGCAGGATGTAGATCAGCAGGCTGTTGAGGACACGGACATGGTAGTTGGGCAGGAAGGGCGTGGCCATGATCAGCGCGATCGCGATGGCGAAGACGAGCCAGGAGATGGTCCGGTTCGCACGCGGCCGGGCCGCGGCGAGAGTGTCGGCGGCGGCCATCAGAATTCCCTCTTGTACACGATGCTTTCCTCGGAGACGGCCTCGCCGAGTATACCGGCAGGACGGACCAGAAGCACGAGTATGAGGATCGCAAAGGCGAGAACGTCGCGATACTCGGTGCCGAGCACGCCGTTTGTGACAATGGGCAGCAGCGCGGTTCCCCACACTTCGATAAAAGCCAGGATGAAGGCGCCGAGCATGGCGCCGGGGATTGAACCGATGCCGCCGAGGATGGCCGCGGTGAAGGCCTTCAGCCCGATGACGGCGCCCATGCTGGGCGACATGATGCCATAGTAACTGGAATAGAGGATGCCGCCGGCAGCGCCGAGAAGCGGCCCGACGAAGAACACCATGGAGATGGCGCCGTTGACGTTGATGCCAAGCAGCTGTGCGGTCGGTCGGCTTTCCGATACGGCGCGCACGATGATGCCGATACGGCTCCGGTTGACTAGGACATGCAGGCCGAACATCAGCACGAAGGCGGCGATCAGGATGCCGATCTGCATCAAGGTGATGGTGCCGCCCATCACCTGATATCGGACGACGGGGAAGAAGCTGGGAAAGGCGACTGGCTGTGGGCCGGCCAGGATCTGCACCCCGGTGACGAGCGACAATGAGACGCCGAGCGAGGACAGCATCGGCGCGAGCCGGGTGGAGCTTCTCAGCGGTTTGTAGGCGACCCTTTCGATGCCGACTCCAATGAGGCCGACGAGGAAGATCGCCACGAGAAAGGCCGCGGTAAGCGCCAGCGCGCCCGACATCCCGACATCGCCGACCAGCAGGCTGAGCGCCAGAAACGCTACATAGGCGCCGAGCATGAACATCTCGCCATGGGCGAAGTTGATCATGCGCAACACGCCGTAGACCATGGTGTAGCCGAGCGCGATCAGGGCGTAGATCGAGCCGATGGTCAGGGCATTTACCGTTTGTTGGATAAGATTTCCCAGCATGGGCCGGCGTCCTGTGCCTGCAACCCCATGGACCGGTCGAACCGGGAAGGGGAATGGTCGACGTGGCCGCCCGTACTTGCGGCAGGCACGCCCGTCAACAGGTGAAGGAGCCGCTTCGCGCGTAGCGATGCGGCTCCGGCGGTCTGGCTGCTATTTCGAACCGACGAGATGGAAGCCCGTTCCCTCCACCTTGTAGAGGTAGGATGGGGCGACTTTGAGTTCGCCGGTTTCGTCGAATTCCAGCTCGCCGACGACGGTCTTCGCCTTAACTGCATGCAATGCCGCGTTGAGGTCCTCACGCGTGAGGCCTTTCGTCGTTTTCAGCACCTGTTCCAAAATCTGGCCCTGTACATAGCCGTAGATCGAATACGGGCCGGCTTCCTCACCATATTTCGCCTTGTAGAGTTTGGCGAAATCGGCGATCTCGGGGGAGGCATCCATCGGCGGCACCTGGATCGCGACAAGCGTGCCCTGGACATTGGCTTCGCCGGCCTGTTTGATGAGGTCCGGCGTGTAGCCGCCGTCCGGCACCATTAGCACGGCGGCGATACCTTGCTCGTGCATCTGCTTGGCAAACAGCGCAAGCTGCGGCATGACGGCGCCGAGATAGATCGCATCGGGCTTCTTGGACTTGATCTGGGCCAGCACAGCGGTGAAGTCCACGTCGGATGGCGCCACGGCAATGGTATCGAGGACCTTGCCGCCGCCGGTTTCGAAGTTCTTGGCGAAGATTTCGGAAATGCCCTGGCCGAAGACCTGCTTGTCGTTGACGATCACGGCAGTCTTGGCGCCGAGCTTGCCCAGCGCATATTCGGCTGGCAACAATGCGCCGGCCAGATCGTTGGCCACCGGGCGCACCATGAACTTGTAGCCCTGCTTGGTGAGAGACGGATTGGAGCCGAAGGTCATGGTCGGCAGCGTGCAGTCTTCATAGATTGGCAGCGTCGACTGGGCGACGCCGGAATTGAAGTTCACCAGGCCAAGCACGACCTTGTCATTGTCGCAGAATTTCTGGGCGACGAGCGTTCCCTCGCGCGGGTCGGCCTTGTCGTCCTGCTGGTCATAGGCAATGGTGACGCCATTGACGCCGCCATCGGCGTTCAGCCTGTCGACGTAGAGCTTGAAGCCATTGTGCCAGGTGCTGCCGAAATAGGCCTGCGCGCCCGAGAGCGGCGCGGACATTCCGACGGTAATCTGCTCGGCCATGGCCGGCGCTGCAAAAAGCGAGGCGCCGAGAAGAAGTGTGGCGATAGATTTTTTCATCATGGTTCCCCTTAGCTGCTGACTACGACAGGGGAGGCCGTTGCGGTCTTCTTCCCCGTGTAAGCCCATCGAAGCAGACAAAGGGATCGTCGTCAAGAAAGTGTCGACACTATTGCGTTCAATTTTGTGCTCAGATATCGATTATGCGTCGCGAGCCCTTCGGCGACGCTTCAGCTCGGCGCCATTGTCGGGCGCGAAAACCTTGAGCAAGGCGTCCTTGAGCGCTTGCTGCGTGGCGGAGACGGTCATTTCGATATGTTCGCGCAACAGTTTCGCGCCGTTCTCGGCATCGCGCTTGACGGCAGCCTCGACGATGGCCGAATGGGAGGTGATCTGCGCCTTGTCATGCGAAGGATGTTCGATCTGGATGCGGCGGATGAAGCGGATGCGTGCATTGATGGAGCTGAGCTGGCCGACAAGTTCCGGATTTCCGGAGAGTTCGGCGATGAGCAGATGGAAGCCTTCGTCCTCGGCCAGGATGACATCCGGCGGCTGGTCCGGGTAGGCGTCGACGATCGCTTCCCAGTAGCTCCGCAGCCGGTCGATTTCGCTGTCGTCGGCGCGCTCGCACATCAGCTTGAAAGCAGCGCACTCGATGATCGAGCGGAACTCGTAGAGATCGAGCAGGCCCTCGGTGCTGAGGCTTCTGACGAAAAAGCCTCGATTGGGCGTGAGCGAAACGAAACCCTCGGAGGCGAGCCGGTTCAGCGCCTCGCGGATCGGTGTGCGCGAAAGGCCAAGGCCGCGCGAAAGCTGGACCTCGTTGATGCGCTCTCCGGGCTTCAGCTTGAATTCGACCAGGAGCTTGCGGATGGTGTTGTAGGCGCGTTCGCTGCTATCGGCAGCGCGGCGCGTCTCCGCTTCAGCGGCAAGGGACGGGTCGCTATCGGCACTGGTCTCGGCTCGTTCGGTCACGTCGGTTCTCATCTGATTTGTATGCAGGCTGTGTCGACACTTTGTAGAGCCGCCTTTCTTTCCCAACTTCGTGTGAATGGCAAGCAGCAGGTTCAAATCCGGGGGACAACAATGATTGTAGGCATTCTTGGGGTCGGGCATCTGGCGACGTCCATGCTGGCTGGGTTCTTGCGTTCCGGGCTTGATCCCGCGGCGATCGTGCTGTCGCCGCGGGGCAAGGCGGCGGCGCTCTCCGCCCGGCACGGTTTTCGGCTGGCAATCGACAATCGCGATCTCGTCGAACAGTCCGATGTCGTCATTGTTGCGGTGCGGCCCGTGCATGCGCCGGATGCGGTCGCTGGCCTGCCGTGGCGCACGGACCAAACAATGGTTTCGGTTTGCGCCGGCGTAGCGCTATCGCGGTTTGCTGTCGCGCCTGCGCGCGCGGTGCGCGCCATGCCGTTCACGGCTTCCGAAATCTGTGCCAGTCCGACGATCTATTTCCCCGACCTTGAGCAGGCGCGGGCGGTCCTCGACTGGCTTGGCCCCTCGATCGCTCTGGCCAGCGAAACGGACTTCGAGTTGGCGACGGTCAATGCCGCCATCTATGGCTGGGTGCAGGATCTGATCCGCAGGACGACTGAATGGTCGAGCGCGCGAGGTCTCGATCCGGCAATTGGCCGCCGGCTGACGGCGATGACGTTCGTGGCCGCCGGGCGGCTGATTGAGGAGAAAGACCAGCCGATGCATCAGATGCTCGAGGAGCTGGTGACACCGGGCGGCATCACCGAGCGGGGTCTGCAGGTGCTTTCGGCGCGCGGAGTGCCTGCGGCCTGGGAGGAGGCCTGCACGGCCGTGCTCGACAAATTGACCGAGCCGGACTGAGGCGCGGCGTCGCTGACGCCACGCATGCTCATCGTTGCGGCGCGGGCGGATAGGTATGGCCGCCGGGCGCCTGTTCGCTCGGCGCGACGGTCAGTTCGCTGATGTCGACATGATCCGGCATCCGCAGCGCGGTAGCAAGCACGGCGGCAATGTCGGCCGGGCCGAGCGGCCGCTGTTGCGAGTACATGCGCTTGCGCAAGCCCTCGCGGTCGCCGTCGAAGGCCTTCAGATAGAAATCCGTTTCCACACGGCCCGGGGCGATCTCGGTCAGCCGCACGCCGGTGCCCGCGAGATCATAGCGCAGGATGCGACCGGCCTGGGAAAGGCCGGCCTTGGCCGCACCGTAGGTCGTCGTGCCGGGAAAAACGCCGCTGGCTGCCGTGCTGGTCAGGTTGAAGATGTGGCCACGCTTGCGCGCGATCATGCCCGGCAGCAACATGCGGATGAGCTGCAAGGGTGCGGTGAGGTTCAGCGCCACCACCTCGGCTGTTTCCTCCGCGCTCTGTTCGTGCAGGGGGCGCACGGTCGCCAAACCGCCGGCATTGTTGACCAGGACATCGATTTCCGCCGCACCGAGCGCAGAAGCGATCGCCTCGTTGTCGCGCACATCGGCGACAAGCGGTTTCACGCGTGGCCCGAGCCTCTCCTGCAGGACCTGTAGCGCGCCACGGCTGCGCGCCAGCGCATGGACGGTCAATCCTTCCGCGATCAGGCTCTCGACGATCGCTGCGCCGATGCCTTTCGAGGCGCCGGTGACGAGGGCGGTGCGATAGGTCATGGCCATTCTCCGTGACGATTAGAGTGCACCGTGTGCGGCCACTGTTTTCAAAATGCCGACCAGGCCAGGCTCGCGCGCGGCCTTCAGATCCTCGTGGCTGCGCCCGCCTACCGCCGCATTTGTCGAAGCTGTGATCGAGCGGATGGTCTCGCTGTCAAGCTTTGCGTCGAGCAGCGTGTCCCAGATCGCCTGATAGGTCGGGCCATATTTGCGCAGGAAGTCCTCGATGCCATCGGCGTTGAGGCTGTTGGAGATGAACGAACCTTGCAGGGTCCATTTCGCGCCCGGCCCATACATGAAGGCACGATCCACGTCCTCGACCGAGGCGACGCCGTCTCGCACCAGAGCGATCGCCTCGCGCCACATGGCGCCCATCAGGCGCAAGGCGATATGGCCGGTCACCTCCCGGTTGAGCGTTACCGGCTTCTTGCCGATGGCTTCATAGATGGCGCGTGCGCGGGCGATCGCTTGTGGATCCGATGTCTTGCCGCCGACGATCTCGACCAGCGGCATCAGATGCGCTGGATTGAAGGGATGGCCGAGCACGACGCGGCCGGGCAGGCGGCACTCGCCCTGCATGTCGGACACCAGCAGGGCCGAGGAGGAGGAGGCGATGACGATCTCGTCACCGACATGATCTTCGATCTCGGCGAGCAGCCGGCGCTTGAGGGCCAGGTCTTCCGGACCGTTCTCCTGCACGAAATCGACGCCTTGGAGCGTCTCGGCGAGCGTCGGAAAAAGATGGATCTCGCCGGGCGAGGGCGAGGATCCCTTCAACGCGTCTAGGTCGGCCATGAGTGCAGGCAGCACCTCGTTGAAAGCCGCTTCGCGCCGCTCTGTCGGGTCGAACACGCGCACCGCGTGGCCGGCATGGGCAAAGCAAGCCGTCCAGCGCTGCCCGATGACGCCGAAACCGACAATGCCGATGGTCAGTTTTTCCATCATCCGGCCCTCCTGCCGTCAAGCGCAGCGCGGAAGGCCTCGTTGAGGTCGTTCCACGGGATGAGAAGATCGATCCAAGCGCCAACCCGCCCGGTAGCCAGGATCGCCTCGTCCATCAGCGCACCGAGCGGATAGTTGCCGTCCATCGCCGCCTTGAGCCGGAAAAGCAGGGCAGGCGTTTCCTCCATGTGGCAGAAATCGCGTAGCCGGGTCGCGGTCTTGTCGAGCGCGATTGCTGCCGCCTGGCGCAGCACCAATTCGTCCTTCCGGCCGCGCTCGGCGCGGATCCACCAGAGGAATTCGTGCAGCACCCGCGCTTCTGATTCCGCGGTGAAGACAGGCCCTGCCGGGTGCATGATGGCGCGTGACGCGGTGACCCGGCTGATGTCGGCGGGACAGAACACCCACAGCGCCTTGCGAGCGGCAATGATATCCTGTGGCAGCGACGATGGCGGCGAAGGCTCGGACACGCCGCCATCCGACCGGACAAGCGTGCCTTCCAGGATGCGGCGGCCCTGGTCCTGTTTCAGTGTCGCGGCAAGTTCGGCAATGCCTTCCACCGGCGCGTCGAGATGGCCGAGAACGGTGATCTCGGCATTCTCCGCCTGAAGCGGCGCGAAGGTGATTTCGAGGAACTGCCGCACCGGCCAGTAGATGAATGCGCCGGCGGTCGCGGAAAGCACATGCGTAGCACCCTCGATATCCTCGACGAAGGGAGCATGCCAATAGATATGGCTGCCGGCGATCTTCGGCGTGTGCAGCTGCAGACGCATCGGCAAGGCCGAAAGCAGCGCGCGGCGCGTGCGCTCGGCATCGCCAGTCAGGCGCAGCGGCCAGCTGCGCCCCTCGGTCGAGAAAGTCAGGTCCATCTTATTTTCCCGGATTGAAGAACGAGACGGGTTTGAGGATCTGGTTGCGCATGTCGAGCAGATAGTCGGTCTCGATCACCTTGCGCCGGTAGGCCTGCCATTCCGGGTCTGCCTCCATGCGGTCGCGCCGCTCCTCCCGGTCGGCAAGGCTTTCATATCTCCACAGATGCACGGTGCGCGAGAGGTCGCCGATATGCGTCTGGAAGAAGCCGAAGGGCTCGCCCAGATAATGCCGCTGCATCGGCAGGCCGACGTCCTCGTAGAGTTTGAGGAAATGCGACAGCTTGTTGGGGCGGGCGGTGTAGGTGCGATGGTCGAAGATCATATCGGCACTCCTTCTGACATTCTGTCGTGGCGCCCTTGACGCGGGCGTGATGGTCTTGCCGGCTCAGCCGGCACTTCGCACCGTATCGGCGATGAGCCGGGCGGTGAGCGCCGGTGCCTCGATCTGCGGTACATGGCCAACGCCATCGAGAAGATGAACGGCAGTGAAGCCCGGCGCGCGGGCCGCATGGGCGACCGGGATGACGCGATCGAGCCTGCCCCAGATGAGCCGCGTCGGGACGGCGAGTTCGCCAAGCGCGCCCGCGAGATCGAAACCCTGCGTGCCGTCCGGGAACAGGCTTTCGGCCATCGCAGTGAGCGCGTCGCGATTGCCGGTCTTTTCCAGCTGTCTGAGTGCGGCCTGCGCATAACCGACCGGCAGGGCCGAGGGGTCGCCGACCATGACCGCCAGCCATCGCTCAAGCGCCGGGACGGTTGTTGCGCGGGCGAGCCCGGCAAGGAAGCCCGCATTGATCTCGGGGCCGAGCCCGCCAGGGGCAAGGAGTGTGACAGAGCGTACCGTAAAACGGCCCAGTCGTGCGAGCGCCAGAGCCGCCGCGCCGCCGAGCGAATGGCCGACGAGATGGGCATTGCCGACGCCCATCCCCTCCAGCCGGTCGGAGAGGAGGAAGGCGATCTCCTCGATGATGCTTGCAGGTCTTGCCGCTTCCGTACCATGGCCGGGCAAGTCGAGGCTGATCGTCTCGATCCCCGGCCCGAGCAACGGGACAACCTGCCGCCACACGGAGCGATCCGCCCCGAAGCCGTGGATGAGGACCACCGGCACCGTCTGCCGGGCCGGCGCGGCGACAGGCGATGCCTGGACTGCGGCTGGCGCCCGCTGGCCTGCACCGTCCTGTTCGTTCGTGCGAGCGGCAAGGGTGGCATCGATGTCGCGCTTCTTGATCCGTCCGCGCGGCCCGCTTCCCGAAATGGCGGCAAGGTCGAGCCCGGCCGCGGCGGCAAGGCGCCGGGCAAGCGGGCTGGCGATCGGGCGGCTGCCAGGCTGCCGGATGGAGGAAGAGGCTTCGTCAGCCACAAGCTCGCGCGGATTGGCTGCCGCGGCGGCTGCTGTCGCCGGCCCGACCGAGGCTGGCTGGCCAGCCATCGGCTTCGCGTCCGCGATCGTGCCGAGCACGGCGCCCACCGGCGCTTCCTGTCCCTCGGCGAAGAAGATTTCGGCCAGCCAGCCGTCGCGGTCGGCTTCGATTTCGGTCGCGGCCTTGGCCGTCTCGACGGTGACGACCAGATCGCCGGCCTTGACCGGATCGCCTGGCTTCACCGCCCAGGCGATCACCAGCACGGCTTCCATGTATTCGCCGCCGGCGCTGTCGATGCTGATCGGATGGGTCGCCATCGCCGCCGCCTCCGTCACTTCAGCGTCTTCAGCGCGGCGGTGCGGATCTTCTCGGCACTTGGCAGCATCGCCGTTTCCAGCGGCTCGGAATAGGGGATCGGCATGTCCGGCAGCGTGACGCGCGCGACCGGCGCGTCCAGCTCGTCGAAGGCGTGATCCATGATCGTTGCCGAAAGCTCGGCGGCGTAGCCGCAAAAGCGCCAGCCCTCGTTGACCACCACGGCATGGTGCGTTTTCGCGATCGAGGCGACGATGGCGTTGACATCCAGCGGGCGCAGCGACCGGAGATCGACGATCTCGGCCGAAACACCGTCGGCTGCGAGAAGATCCGCGGCTTTCAGTGCCTCGACCACCATCTTGGAGGTGGCGAATATCGAGATATCGTTGCCTTCGCGCAGGGTTGCCGCCTTGCCGAGCGGCACGGTCACATCGCCTTCCGGCACCTCGCCGCGGGTGTTGTAGAGCAGCTTGTGCTCGAGGAAGACCACCGGCTGGTCGTCGCGGATCGCGGCCTTCAGCATGCCCTTGGCGTCGGCGGGCGTCGAAGGAGCAACGACCTTGATGCCGGGTATGTGGGCAAGCATGGAATCGAGCGACTTGGAGTGCTGCGCGCCGGCGCCGGCGCCGCCGCCGCCCTGCGTACGCAGCACGAACGGCATCTTGACCTGGCCGTTCCAGATGTAATTGTAGATCGATGCCTGGTTGACCAGCGCATCGAGCGTCAGCGGCACGAAATCCGCATACATGATTTCCAGCACCGGCCGCGTGCCGGTCATCGCGGCGGTCACGGCCATGGCGGTCAGCGCCTGTTCGGAGATCGGCGTGTCGCGCACCCGCGTTTCGCCGAATTCCTCCATCAGCCCTTTCGTCACCTTGAAGACGCCGCCATAGCGTCCGATGTCCTCGCCGAAGACGAAGACGGAGGGGTCGGCCTGCATCTCTTCGCGCAGTGCCGCATTGAGCGCTTCGGCATACCGCATCATGGCCATGTCAGTGTGCCTCGCTGTAGGGGTTGCAGGCTTCGTCGAGCGAGAATTCGGGCATCGGGTCGGAGAGGGCCGCCGCGAATGCCTCGTCGACCTCAGCTCTGGCCGCCACCTCGATTGCCGCGAGTTTCGCCTCGCCGACGTCGCCCAAAAGCGCCTTGCGCGAGACGAGCAACGGGTCACGTTCCTTCCAGGCCGCAATATCCTCCGGCTTCTGGTAACCGCCCATGTCGGAGGTGGAGAAACCTTCGACGCGGTAGGTCTTACATTCGACCATGCCTGGGCCTTCGCCGCGCCTGGCGCGCTCGACCATGGCCGACACGGCACGGTAGACAGCCACCGCGTCATTGCCGTCGACGATCTCGGCCGGCATCGCGTAGCCGGCGGCGCGGATCGACAGGTCCTCGACCGGCGACTGGACCTCGGAGGGAACGGTCAGGCCGAACTGGTTGTGTTCGAGCACGAAGACGACCGGCAATTTCCACAGCCCCGCCATGTTCATGGCTTCGTGGCAGATGCCGGTTTGCGCGGCGCCGTCGCCAAAGACGCACATGGCGACATTGCCGGTGCCGAGGATCTGCATCGACAGCGCCATGCCGGTGGCGGCTGGAATGCCCGCGCCGACAATGGCATTGCCGCCGATCACGCCCTTTTCGGCATCGGCCACCAGCATGTGGCCGGCGCGCCCGCCGCAGGCACCGGTGGCCCGCCCGAAGATCTCGGCCACCACCGGGTGCACGGCCATGCCCTTGCCGATATAGACCGCGTGGCCACGATGGGTGGTGGCGACCTTGTCGCCGGCCTCCAGCACGGCGGTCGCGGCGACGCCGACGGCTTCCTGGCCATCGCAGCGATGGATCGGACCGCGCGTGCGTCCTTCCTTGTGAAGCGCCCCAAGGCCCTCTTCGAGATGCCGCACCAGCAGCATCCGGCGATAGATTTCCAGATGTTGTTCGACGGAAGGAGTGTTTTTCACCGATATCCCCGAGTTCGTGCCGAAATTAAATACAAAAGTGTCGACACTTTGCAAGCGCTTCTGCAAGATAGGGCAAAACAAGTTTGTGAAAAGGGGATCGATCATGCGTTTGGAGGGCAAGGCGGCCATCGTCACCGGAGCCGGCGCCGGTATCGGCGCGGCCGTCACGGAACTGTTTGCGAAGGAGGGCGCGCGCGTTCTGGTCGTCGATCGCGACGGCGCGCGGGCCGGCGAGGTGGCCGGCAGGACCGGAGCGCTGGCCTGGGAGGCGGACGTCTCGGACGAAGTCTCCGTGGCGACGATGGTGCGCCGCGCGCAAGAGGCCTTCGGCCGGGTGGACATTCTGGTCAACAATGCCGGTTACGGCATACGCGGTTCGGTTGTCACCACCGCGGCGGCGGATTGGGACGCGCTCATGGCCGTGAACCTCAAGGGCGTCTTTCTCTGCTCCAAATATGTCATTCCCGTCATGGCCGCGGGCGGCGGCGGGGTGATCGTGAACACCGCTTCCAACGTGGCCCATGTCGGACTTGCCGATCGGGCGGCCTATGTCGCCTCCAAGGGCGGCGTCGCGGCGCTGACGCGTGCCATGGCGCTTGACCATGTTGCGGACAAGATCCGCGTCAACGCCGTGGCACCGGGTGTGACCTGGTCGAGCTATTTCGAAACCATGCTGGAAACCCATCCCGATCCTCAGGGGTTTGTCGCGGCATTGAACGCGCGCTCACCGATGAATCGCGTCGCGCAGCCGGTTGAAATCGCAAATGCAATCCTGTGGCTCGCCAGTGACGAATCCTCTTTCGCCACCGGCTCGATCCTGACGGTCGACGGCGGCATGACCGCCTGGTAAGGCACGCCCCTGTCGTTGCGTAAGACGAAGCCTGCCCGTTTCAGGCAACGGGCCGGATGGAACGCAGGGCACGCAGCATCTCGTCGAGGTCGGCGCAGGGCAGGCAGCCTAGGTCTGCTATATCCTTGGTCACGTCGACCGGCAGGCCCGAATTGGACTCCTTGGGCACTTCGTTCAATCGTCCGCCGATGAGCACCGGCAAGGCAAGTCCGCGTGCCGCCATCGCTGCTTTCACCGCCTGTGCATAACGCAGCGCCACGCCATTGTAAGTGCTGACGGCGATCGCATCGGCCCCGGTTTCGGCGGCGCGGGCGACGAGTGTTTCCGGGTCGACGGCCACACCGGCATCGGCGATGACGATGCCCAGGCCTTCAAGCGCCTGTTCGACGAGATATTTTCCGTGCTCATGCACGTCGGTCGTGCCGATGCAGACGGTCAGGGGTCTAGGGCTTTCCAGCGGCTTTTGCGTCGCGACCCAGGCGACGGCCTTGTGGTTGAGCTCGCGCGCCCATTCGGCATGGATCAGCGGCGTGCGTCCGCGGATGCCGTCCGCGCCCGGGCCGAACAGCGCCTCCATGCGCTTCGGCCCCATGCGGCGGATGGCGAACATCAGCGCGGCCGGGTCTTCGGTATCCACCCCGCGCTCGGCCAGCCCTTTCATGACGGCACCGGCAAAGCGACGCCCGCCTTCGACCAGCACATCGGCCATCGCCTCCACCCTGGCCCAGTCGAAGACGGGGTCGTAGAAGGGGGCGTGCAGCGTGAGCCGGTGCGCGAAGGTTTGTGCGTCGATGATCTCGTCGACATCGGGAATGCGCTGGTTCTCGGTTACCGGTACCGGATTGATCGCATGGCCGGAGGGCCATCGCCCGACAGCCAGTATGTCGGCCAGGAGATAACTCGCCAGGGTTGCGTAATTGCCTGCCGGGGTCGACTGGTAGGAAACGGTGTTGCCGAAGATCATGGTGCCCGGCGTATCGCTGACCCGCACCAGCGCGGCATGGAAGGCAGCGCGCGACAGTGGATCGCTGAAGTGGTGGCCGTAGCAATGGCCGAGCCGCGCGCCGATCAGATCCTCGACGATGTGCTTTTCGACCAGCACCATGCCGAGCGCGCAGGCCATGTCGATGAACAGCCCGGCGAAGCCGTCGTCGAGATTGGAATGGACAAGGATTTCGGCATCCTGCGCGGCAATCAGGCCGAGGGCGGTGACGGTCGCTTCGGTGGTCGCGACATCATCGTCCCAGTAGGGCAGCCGGAAGGTGAAATACTGCCCCAGATTGCCGATGGCCGTTGCACCGGCGGCGATGGCGGCGCGGGTGTTTTCCACCGCGCCCGGCAGGCCGAGCATGAAGTCGCCGAAATGCGCGGCAGCGGGCGCGGCGTTGGTGATGCGGGCGAAATCCTCGGGGCCGGTGAGCACGATGCCGGTGCCGCGCGCGGCCTTTGCACGCATGGCTTGGGGATAACCCATCGACCAGTCGAGGGTGATGCCGAAACGGTCGACCGTTACCCCTGCCTTGCGGCATTGCTCATGCACCTCGCCGATCGCGGCCACGGTGCGGTCGACGCTTCTGAAGCCGATATGGGCGTGCTGCATGACTCGCTTTTCGGCCGCTGCCTTGCGCTTCCATGCGGCTTCGGACGGCATCCCAGTCTCGGTCAGGAAGCGGCAGCTGCCGAGGCGCCAGTCGCGCGCCATGACGCGTCCTTCGGCGAGGAGCTCGGCGCCAGGCTTGAGGCGCGGGTCGAGGAGGGCGGGGCTGAGGTCAGCGATCATGATGCTTTGCGATCAAGGTGAGCTTCGACAATGAAACGGCGAATGATGGCGGCAAGACCTTCGGGGTCGGCGAGGGGGTGAAAATGCGCACCGGGAACTGAAACAAACCGGGCATCCGGTATTGCCGCAGCGATCGCCTCCGAAAGGGCTGGCGGTGTCAGGATATCGCCGGTGGCCGCAATCACTTGAACCGGGGTGTCGATGCGCGGCAGATCGGCAAGGCGATCATGGTCGAGCAGCATGCGCACGCGCGCAGCACTGACTGTCAGCGGCGCCAGGGTGTCAGGGGCGGCGGCGACGGCTGCGTCGAGTTCCCCGGCATGCGTTTCGAGGTAGGACGGTTCGTGGCAGAGCACATGGCCGAGGCGCTGATAGGTCTCGGCCAAGCCGGCCTCCAGCAGTTCGGCGCGAGCGCTGAAGAGCGTGCGGAAACGGCTGTCGGCTCGCGCCCAGGAACTGCTGATCGTATAGCTCAGGCCAAGTTCCGAATGATCGAGCGCCAGCACCTGCGCGATGGCGCCACCAGTGGAATGCCCGACAATATGGGCGGGACCGCCCGTCTGCGCCAGCAGGCCGGCAATGTCGCTGGCGATCAGGGGAATGGAATAGGGGCTTTCGGGGCGATCGCTGCGACCGGC
Organism: Mesorhizobium sp. M7A.F.Ca.CA.003.01.2.1; assembly: GCF_003998945.1. NCBI lineage: Bacteria > Pseudomonadati > Pseudomonadota > Alphaproteobacteria > Hyphomicrobiales > Phyllobacteriaceae > Mesorhizobium > Mesorhizobium sp. M7A.F.Ca.CA.003.01.2.1. Next base: position 15,584 of record NZ_RZRA01000004.1, read on the forward strand.
GCCGCGATGGTCGGTGACGATGACGCGATGGTCGGCCTCGAGCAGGCGTACCACACCAGTCCAGAACCTTCCATCACCGCCGAGCCCGGAGATGAGGATGAGGCGTGGGCCGGCGCTGCCTGATGTCTCGTAGTGGATGCGGCAGCCATCGGCGGCGGTGAAGAAGGGCATCAGCTGAGGCCCTCCCTGTCGAGCAACTCGCCAAGCGCCGCGACGAGACTGAGCGCCGTGAGCATCGAGGTTTTCGGATTGTTGGGCGAGGGTGCGTTGACGAGGCGGAAGGAGGCGGTGCCGGCGGTGCTCTCGACCTCGATTTCATGCATGTTGCCGGCAGCTTTCGGATCGGCAACCACGCGCACTGTGACTTTGTCGATACCTGCAGCGAGCGCCACGGCGAAGGCGGCGTTGAGGTTTTTCGGATAGAGCTTTGCCGCTTGCGCCGGCGTGCCTTCGAAGAGGGATACCGCGTCGTGCTCGGCCGACAGGCCAAGAGTGGCAAGCTCGACTTCCCAAGCTGTCGGCGGCTTGCGCGAGGTGTAGCGCACCCGCGCCTCAGGAAGTGCGGCTATCGCCCTGAGATAGTCGAGACCGCCCAACGCGCCTGACGGCAGGACCAAGCGCGCGCCGCTATTGCGCGAAGCATCGGTCAGCCTCGCGGCAAGGATCGGATCGGCGAATGCACCGATCGAAGCGATGATGGTCGGGATGCCGGCTTCGAGAAGCGCGGGCACATAAGCGGCCACCGCCTCCTGGCTTGCCGCCTCCACCACCGCCCGGGGGCGCGGACCGATCAGCGCGTCAAGCTGCGTGACAGTGCTGACATTCGCCGGCAAGTCGCGGCGGGTACCTTCGCGCATCAGCGCCACCCAGCAAACCGAGTCCACTGGGAAAGCTGAGACGATCTCGCGCGCGATCGTGCCGAAGCCGATGAGGCCGAGCGTCACCATCCGAGGCTTCTTCAGGGATTCTGCCTCAGGGGATCGAACTTGTCGGCGAGGTCTGCCCCGAACACCGTCTTGCGCTCGATTTCCAGAACGTTTTCGGGGCGCGGGAAATTGGACGGCACACGGTCACCTGGCTTGCGCGGCTTGCCGATCAGGCGAAAGAAATCCTCGAGCCCGTTCGGCACGATCAACCAGATCCAGCGCAGGCGCGTGTCGCCGTCGTTGATGAACATGTGTCGGACATTCTTCGGCAGGAACACCACGCTGTCCGGTTCCAGCGGATATTCCTTGCCGTCGATGACGGCGCGGCCATGGCCTTCGATGACATAGACCGTCTCTTCGTTGCGGTCATGCGTGTGTTCGCGCACATAGCCGCCGGGCGCTACCGACTGCGTGCCCAGCGCGAAGGGGTGCTCCATGCCGACGATGTGCGGCGCGAGCGCCACGTCGATATGGCCGTTTGCGGGAACCGGCTGCCAGTAGCTTTCGCGCGTTTCGGTTCCGGAAACATGGATGCCAGAGGGCGCGGGTGGAAGGTTGGTGTCGTCCATGGCTCTGCCTGTCGAATGGAGCTGCGAAGGTCGTTCGGGCGCGTTGCTGACTTGGAGAGGGTACAGCGCAAAAAGTGTCGACACAATAGTAGACAGATTAAATTTCGTGCCTCTATATAGTGCTGTGTCGATGATGGCAGGGGAATGCCGATGGGCGAGTACGATGTTCTGGTGATCGGTTCGGGATCGGCGGCCTGCTCGGCAGCGCTGCGGGCCGCCAAGGGTGGCCTCAGGGTGCTCGTCATCGAAAAGAGCGAATGGTTGGGCGGCACCTCGGCCATGTCCGGTGCCGGGGTCTGGATACCCGCCAACCATGTCGCGGCCGAAGCCGGCATCGCCGACAGCCGCGAGGATGCGCTCGCCTATCTGCGTGCGGTCGCGCCCGAAGGATGGGAGCAGAAGGAAGATGCGCTCTGGGGCGCTTTCGCCAAGGCCGCGCCGGACATGCTGCACTTTCTGTCCGTCAACACGCCGCTCGATTTTCGCTTGATCAACGAGCCCGATCCCTTTGCCGAAGCGCCGGGCGGGAAACTCTATGGCCGCATGCTCTCGCCGAGGCCGCTCAGCCGCCGTCTCCTCGGCAAGTTTGCGCGGAGTCTGCGCCGCTCCACCTTGCCGCACAGCTTTACCTACCAGGAGATCGTCGACCTCGATCTCTATCACCATCCCATCCGCGCCGGGTTCAAGGTCTGGCCGAAGCTTCTATGGCGATGGCTGACGAATTCCGGCGGCCAGGGCACGGCACTGATGACCGGGCTGATCAAGGGCTGCCTCGATGCCGGCGTCACCTTTCAGCCGGGAACGCGCGCCGTCACCCTGCTTCAGGATCCGGACTCACGCATCGCCGGCGCGGAGGTGGAGAGCAAGGGCCGGCGCACGAAGATCGTCGCGCGCCGCGGCGTCGTCATCGCAACCGGCGGCTTCGAATGGGACGCCGAGATGCGCGCACGCCACTTCCCCGGCGCCTTCGACCGGATCGGCAGCCCGCGCGGCAATGAGGGCGACGGCCAGAAGCTTGCGGCTTCCGTCGGCGCGCAATTGGACCGCATGGATCAGGCGAACGTCTATCCCTGCCTGCCGACGCGCTACCAGGGACAGTCGCACGGCTTGCCGATGACCTTCCAGGCCGAGCCGCATTCGATCGTGGTCGATCGCGAGGGAAAGCGCTTTGTCAGCGAAAACGCCTTCAACATCGGCGAGGCGATCGATGCGCGCGGACCGGATGGCGAGCCCGTCCATCTGCCCTGCTATCTCGTTGGCGATAATCGTTTCCTCAAAACCTCGCTGCCTTTCCGCTGGTATGCCTCCTACGAGCGCGACTGGATCAAGAAGGCCGATACCATCGCTGGCCTTGCCGCCAAGCTCGGGTTGCCGGCGGCGGCGCTGGAGGAGACGATCGCGCGCTGGAACGGCTGTTGCGAGAACGGGCACGATGCGGACGTCCACCGCGGCGATAATGGTTGGGAGGCATACAAGGCGCATGGCCCCGAGAACCGGCTGAAGCCGATCGACAAGGCGCCCTACGTCGGCATGACGATCAATCGCTCGATCCTCGGCACCAAGGGCGGGGCCCGGACCAACGAGCGGGCGCAGGTGTTGAGACCGGACGGCTCGATCATTCCCGGCCTTTATGCGGCAGGGCTTGCGATGGCCAACCCCATCGGCACGCGCGCCGTAGGGGCCGGCACCACGCTCGGCCCGAACCTGACCTGGGGCTTCATTGCGGCCGAGACGATCCTGCATCAGAACAGGTGATCGCGGAAGCCTACATGGCAGACGGCACCGAACCTCAGAAGCACACCGGAGGCATGGGGGTGATCGCCGGAGCCTACGGTCTTGCACGATCGCCGGTGTCGCCCTGGCCTGAACGTCCCGGAAGCGCTTCATGATCATTATTCGGCTGTCGCCGTGAATTGCAGGGAGCCGTAGGGGTGTTGGTGGATGTTTCGTCTTCGCCATCTAGCGGATTGGTTTTTTGATAGTTACGCCCGCTTGTCGTCCGGATGGCCAAGCTCGCAGAACCACCCGCCCAGATACTTCACCGATGGCGCCTTGGGATCCGGAATCTGCGTCTTCGCCTCGACCGCTGCGCGGAATGGCTCGGCGCTGTCTTGCGGGATGAACCCCAGATGGTTGGCGCCGCTGTTGTCGACCATTTTCAGCTTGTTGTCGGATATGCCGAACGAGATTGTGTGCCCGACGCGCGGCGCCGTCAGTGCTGCTTCGACCAGACGAACGCAGTCGGCGAAGGAAAGATACGACCACAGCATGCGTCGGTCGGCCGGTTCGGGAAAGGACGAGAAGATACGCAGGCAAGCCGTCTCAATGCCGAACTTGTCCCAGTAGAGCCGGCTCAGGCTTTCGACGAAATTCTTCGACACGCCGTAGAGGCTGTCGGGGCGCACCGGCGCATCGACGCCGATATGGGCTTCGACTTCATGATAGCCGATGGCATGCACCGAGGAAGCATAGATAACCCGCTTCACGCCGTGTTTCCGGGCGCCTTCGTAGATGTGGTAGGATCCGCGAATGCTGGAATCCAGGATCGTTTGCCATTCGCATTCAAGCGGCGCACCGCCGAAATGCACGATCGCGTCGCAGTCCTTGGTGGCCGCAAGTGTAGCCTCCATGTCGGCGAGATCGAAGACCGCTTCTTCCTCGTGAGGAGCAAGATCGCCGAACGGTTCGCGACCCGCCAGGCGGATCGTTTTTGCCAGCGGCACCAGCCCCTTTCGCAGTTCCGAGCCAAGCCGGCCGGCGGCGCCGGTGATCAGGATGCGTTCGTAATGCGGCATGGTCTACTCCACTTGCGCGACGGCGGCGTTGATCCGCGCGATCGCCTCGGCAAGCACCTCCTCGCTGGTGGCGGTGGAGATACGAAAATAAGGTGAAAGTCCGTAGGCAGTGCCCGGCACCGAGGCCACGCGGCCTTCGTTCAGAAGATAGGTCGCCACCGCCGTATCGTCCTCCAGCATGACGCCTTTTGGGGTCCTGCGGCCGATCAGGCTGGCGCAACCGATATAGGCATAGAAAGCTCCTTCCGGCGGCGGCAGCGTCAGGCCGTTGATGCGCCTTATGCCATCGACGACCAGGTTCCTGCGCGCCTCGAATGCATCGCGGAAACGAGCCACCTCGTCCTGCGGGCCATTCAGTGCGGCGACCGTCGCCGCCTGGGCAATCGAGCAGACCGAAGTGACCGACTGGCTCTGGATGATCGACATCGCCTTGACGAGTGGTGCCGGGCCGGCTGCATAACCGACACGCCAGCCGGTCATCGCATAGGCCTTGGCCACGCCGTTGACGATGAGGCTTCGGTCCTTGAGGTCAGGGCAGGCCTTGCCGAAGGATACGAATTCGCGGTTATCGAAGATGATGTGCTCATAGATCTCGTCCGACAGGATGAGCACCTGCGGATGCCTGGCAAGGACAGCGCCAAGCGCCTTGAGATCGTCGGCCGAGTAGACCGCTCCGGATGGATTGCCGGGCATGTTCAGGAACAGCCACTTGGTTCTCGGCCCGATCGCCTTTTCCAAGAGTTCGGGCGTCAGCCTGAAGCCGCCGCTTTCCCTGCATTCGACCGTGACGGGCGTGCCGCCTAGCAGCTTCACCATCTCAGGATAGGAGACGAAATAGGGCGCGGGCAGGATGGCCTCGTCGCCGGGTTCCAGCGTCGCCATCAGCGCGTTGAAGATGATCTGCTTGGCGCCGTTGGCCACGACGATGTCGTCGGCCGTGTAGTCCAGTCCGTTCTCGCGCCTGAACTTCCCGGCCACGGCCTCGCGCACTTCCGGCGAGCCGGCTGCGGCGGTGTAGAGGGTCTGGCCCGCTTTGGCGGCTGCATAGGCCGCTTCGATGATGTGGGCAGGCGTCGGAAAATCAGGTTCGCCAAGGCCAAGGTCGATGACGTCGACGCCTTTGACCCGTAGCGCCTTGGCCGCCTGCGAGGCGGCCATCGAAGCCGACGGCTTGACCACGGACAGGCGCGAGGAAATGTAGCTCATCGGCTTTTCTCCGAAATATAGCCCCTGGACACGTCCTGTGCCCGCGCCTCCGTACTGCGCCTGGAGGGATCGCCATAGCCGCCACCGCCAGGAAGTTCCAGCACCAGACGACGCCCTGCCGGAACGTGCTGCCAGCCCTTGGGGCGCATCAGCGTGCCATCGTCGAGCCTGACGATGCCGGCTATCCCGTCCTTGCCGCCATCGCGTCCCTTGGCCGGATGGTTGACCCGGTCGAACATGGCGGAAAAATCGAACTCGTGGCCTTCAGTGGCCGCGATTTCGAGGATCTGGCCGAGGCCGCCGCGAAATTCCCCGTCGCCCCCGGAATCGGGACGCAGTTCCTTGCGCCAGATGACGATCGGCCCGGTGTGCTCGGTCGCCTCGATCGGCATGGTATGGACACCGGACGGAAAGGCGGTGGCGGACAGCCCGTCCAACGTCGGGCGGGCCCCCATGCCGCCGGAATTGAACATCAGCACCTCGGCGCGGCGTCCATCGCTCCCGGCGACCGGCCTGACCGAGATGTGGATGTTCCACAGTGCCGCCGCCCCTTCGGCAAGGATCTGGCCCGGCAGCGCCTTGGCCAGCGCGCCCAGCACCAGATCGGGCACCATATGGCCGATGACGTGCCGCAGGGAGACCGGCGCCGGCCGCGGGGCGTTCAGGATGTTGGTCGGCGACGATATAGTGAACAGAGCAAGCGAGGCCGCATTGTTCGGGATCTCCGGCGCCACGACGCATTTCAGGGCGTAGCAGGCATAGGCCTTGCTGTAGATGATCGGAACGTTGATGCCCCATCGGCTTGTCGGATCGGTGCCGGAGAAATCGACATTCAAATGGTCGTCCTCAATCGAGACAGCTGCCACCAGCTTGACCGGCGTATCGTAGCCGTCGGTCACCAACTCGTTCGACCAGGTGCCTTTCGGCAGCGCCTTGATGCGCTCCAGCGTCGCGTCATGCGTGCGCGTGAAGATGAACTCTCCCAGCCTGTCCAGCGATGCCAGGCCGATCTCCTTCATCATGTCGACCAGGCGGCGATGGCCGACCTCGTTGCAGGCGGCCAGCGAATAGAAGTCGCCGACGACCTGGTTCGGCTCGCGCACATTGGCGCGCAGGATCTTCACCAGATCGAGGTTCACCTTGCCGCGCTCGGCGAACTTCATGATCGGGATCTGGATTCCTTCCTCGTAGACTGACTTGCCGTCGGCGCCGAAGCCACGTCCGCCAACATCGACCACGTGCGCGGTGCAGGCGAAGAATGCCACCAGTTCGCCGTTCAGGAACGAGGGCGAGACCATGGTGATGTCATGGAGATGGCCGGTGCCTTTCCAGGGATCGTTGGTGACATAGGTGTCGCCCTCGTACATCTCCTCGCGCGGGATCTCGTTCATGAACTGCAGCACGGCCTCGGCCATGGTGTTCACATGCCCGGGCGTACCGGTCACGGCCTGCGCCAGCATCTCGCCGCGCGGATTGAACACGCCGGCCGACAGGTCGCCCGATTCACGCACCGACGTGGAGAAGGCCGTACGCAACAGGGTCAGCGCTTGCTCCTCGACCACCGAAATCAGGCGATTCCACATCACCTGCATGCGGATTTCCAAGATGTCGCTCATGCCTGGACCCCTTTGCGGATCAGGAGGATCGAACCGTCGCTCTGTAGCGCGGCATCGAAGAGAGTGGTGACGACCGTCGACGTCTCACGCTCGACGATCACCGCCGGACCGCTGATGCGATCCCCTGGCGAAAGGTCGGCGCGTTCGATGATGGCTGAAACCTGCACGGTTCCGGTCGCCGGATCGAAAACCTCGCGCGTTTGCGAAGCGGCGACGGTCCTGGTCCCCATGGTGATCTCGTGCCTTGCGGGCGCCGGCCGCACGTCCTGCGCCTTGACCGACCAGGTGACGATCTCGATTTCCAATCCGTCGAGGCCATCAATGGCACGGCCGAAGAAGCGCGCATAATTGTCCCGGAAGGCGTCCTTGAGGCTCACCTCATCGCCGGGCTTGAACGCCCTGTCGGGCAGCGGCACCGGGATTTCCCAACCCTGGCCGGCATAGCGCATGAAGGCGGTGATCTCGCGGGTGATGGCATTGTTAGTGCCGGCTCGCACGAAGCTCTCGGCAGTCGTCTTCAGCCCGTCGAGCAGCGCATTCACCTCGCATGCATCGAAGCGCGACAGCCGCATCAGCTTGGAAGCCAGCGCCTCGTAGCCGAACGGCGCCTTGAGAAAACCGATGGCCGAGCCGACGCCGGCGCCTTGCGGGACAAGGCACTGTTCGACGCCAAGCTTCTCGCACAGCCGCGCCGCATGCAGGGGCGCTGCACCGCCAAAGGCGATCATGACATTGTCGGAGATGTTCTTGCCGTTTTCCACCGCGTGGACGCGGGCGGCATTGGCCATATTCTCGTCGACGACCTCGCAGATGCCGAAAGCGGCGGAAACGGAATTGAGCGAAAGCCGGGTGCCGACATCGCGGGTGATCGCCTGCTCGGAAGCCTGCGTGTCGAGCCTGATGGCGCCGCCGGCGAAATTGTCGGGATCGAGCTTGCCCAGCACCAGGTCGGCATCGGTGATGGCCGGGCGGCTGCCGCCACGCCCGTAGCAGGCGGGACCGGGTTCGGACCCGGCACTTTCCGGGCCGGTCTGGATGCGGCCCATGGCGTCGACCCAGGCGATCGAGCCGCCGCCGGCGCCGATCTCGATCATCTCGATGACCGGGATCGAGATCGGCATGCCGGAGCCTTTGCAGAAGCGATAGGTGCGGGCGACCTCGAAGGTCCGCGCCGTGCGCGGCGAATAGTCCTCGATCAGGCAGATCTTCGCGGTCGTTCCGCCCATGTCGTAGGAGACGACGGAGTCCAGGTCGAAGCGCCGCGCCACGTCGGCCGCAAAAATGGCACCGCCGGCCGGACCGGACTCGACCAGGCGCACCGGAAATTCGGACGCGGTTTCCATCGAGATCAGTCCGCCGCCCGAGTGGATCATGAACACCGGACAGTTCGCCCCCATCTCCTTCAGCCGCACCTGGAGGCGCACCAGATAGTCGGCCATCTGCGGCCGGACATAGGCATTGGCGCAAACCGTGTTGAAGCGTTCGAACTCGCGCATCTGCGGCGAGACCTCAGCGCTGATGGAAATCGGTATGTCCAGCTTTCTGGCGAGGATCGCGCGTGCCCGCTGCTCATGCACCGGGTTCATGTAGGAATGGATGAAGCCGATGGCGACGGCGCCGAAGCCGCCCGCGGCGATGCTGTCGGCGATCTCGTCGAGCGCTGCTTCGTCCAGCGGCTGCAATTCCTTTCCGTCCGCGCCGATGCGCCCCTTGACCGTATAGCGATGCTCGCGCGGGATCAGCGGCGGCGGCAGCTTCAGGTTCAGATCATACTGTTCGAACCGGTTTTCCGTGCGCATCTCGATGACATCGCGAAACCCTTCGGTGGTGACCAATGCCGTCTTGGCGCCACGCCGTTCGATGAGCGCGTTGGTCGCCAGCGTGGTGCCGTGAATGACGATGTCGAGGTCCGCCAGCGTGATGCCGGCGTCGCGCACGACGATCTCGATTCCGTCGAGGATAGCCTGTTCGGGGGCGGCATAGTTGGTCAGGATCTTGGTGGAAAAGATCGTGCCGCGCACATCGACCACAATATCGGTGAACGTGCCGCCGATATCCGCGCCGAGACGGATGTCATTTGCCGTACTGGTCATGCGTTGGCCTTATGCGAAGCGAGCGCTGCGTCGCGCATTTGGGAAAGGGTTTGACGCGGCGTGATCGCCTCCGGGGAAATATCCAGCTCCAGGACCGCGCCGGTCGCGGATGCCAGCGCCCTGCCGAAAGCGCCGGCGAACTCCCCCGTCGCGCCGACCCGCTCGGCGTGGAAGCCATAGGCCCGGGCGATGCCGACAAAATCCGGGTTCTCGATGTTCGTTCCCGACACGCGCGCCGGATAGTGCCGCTCCTGATGCGCGCGGATGGTCCCGTAGATGCCGTTGTTCAGGATGAGGACGATCGGCTGCGCCCCGGCCTGCATCGCCGTCCCCAACTCCTGGCAGTTCATCTGGAAATCGCCGTCACCGGCAAAACAGACCACCGTGCGTGAGGGAAAGGCCACTTTGGCCGCGATGGCCGCCGGCAGGCCGTAGCCCATGGCGCCGGATTGCGGTGCAAGCAGCCGCGCCTTTGGCCCGAACCTGAAGAACTTGTTTGGCCACACGGTGAAATTGCCGGCGCCGTTGGTGAGGATGACGTCGTCGGGTAGGTTCTCGCGCAGCCAGCGGCTGACTTCGACCATGTCGACCGGGCCCGGCTGGGCAGGCGCGGTGAACGTGCCCTCATAGCTTTGGCGTGCCTGCGACCGCCACGCGCCCCAGTCGCCCTTGACCGGCGAGAGCGCCTTGGCGAAGGCGTTCGGCCCGGCATGGATGCCAAGCGAGGGCACGTAGATCTTGCCGATCTCGCGATCCGAAGCGTGGACATGGATCAGCTTCTGCTTCGGCTCGGGCACAGACAGCAGCGTGTAGCCATCCGTGGTCATCTCGCCGAAGCGCACATTGATCGCCAGGATCACATCGGCGTCCCGGATCAGCTTCTTGACATGCGGGACCATGCCGACACCGGCCTCGCCGACGAAGACCGGTGAGCCATTGTCGAACTGATCCTGGAAACGGAACGCCGCGACCACCGGAATGTCGGAGGTCTCGGCGAAAGCCTGGAGCACGGCACGCCCGTCAGCTGACCAGTTGGCACCGCCGATCAGGATCACCGGTCTGCTGGAGGCGGCCAGCATGGACCGGGCCTCGGCCAGCGCATCGGCATCGGCCGCGGCCTCGAACACCCTGGCAGGCCCGCTGAGCGCCGCGACATCGGTCAGCGTCGTCAGCATGTTCTCGGGCAGGGCGATCACCACCGGGCCTGGCCGCCCGGTGAGCGCCGTGGTCCAGGCCCGGGCAATGATTTCCGGCAGGCGCTCGACAGCGTCGATCTCCACCGCCCATTTCGCCATCGTGCCGAACACCGCGCGGTAGTCGATTTCCTGAAACGCTTCGCGGCCGCGCATGTCGGTGCCGACCTGGCCGACGAACAGGATCATCGGCGAACTGTCCTGCATCGCCGTGTGCACGCCGATGGACGCATTGGCGACACCCGGTCCGCGCGTCACGAAGCAGATGCCCGGCGAACCCGTCAGCTTGCCATAGGCCGAGGCCATGAATGCCGCGCCGCCCTCGTTGCGGCACAGCACGTAGTCCAGCTTTCCACGAGTGTCGTGCAGCGCGTCCAGCACGGCCAGATAGCTTTCGCCCGGCACACCGAAACTCTTGGTCGCGCCGAGCGCGATCAGGCATTCGACAAGAAGGCGACCGCCATTGCGGATCATGCTGCGACATCCTTCATTCAGGCGGCAAGCGGATCGAGCCTGCCTTTCGGATTCATACGTGCACGCTGGCGCATCGAGACGAAACCAAGAAATGCCGTCTATTCGAAAGTTTTTCTTTCCCGAGAGGCGCGAACCAGGACGTCCGGGTTCATCGTGCCCAGCGGATCGAACGCGCCTTTGAGCCGCGCCATGAGCTCTCGCTCCACCAGGCCGCGATTGCGGTCGGCCATGACCACCTTTGCCCGGCCAAGCCCATGCTCGGCGGCAAAGCTGCCGCCCATCTGAGTGGCAAGAGATGACAGCGCCTCTGCGAACAGCTCGGCCTTGCCGTCGAAATCGGCACGACCTTCCGGCGGAGACAAATTGTAATGGATGTTTCCGTCGCCGAGG